>CAYYCF010000019.1:0-18066 GCA_964470235.1 uncultured Anaerolineales bacterium
CGATTTGTCTTTATGGCAACTAATCACTATAATCCTGTCAGGGTTATGTCTTGACCCGGAGCAGGAGGAGTGGATATGGAGCAACACCTCAACCGATTTCTTGAATCTCTTGGCGCGGAAAAAGGATATTCCGACAACACCGTTTCCGCCTACCACAACGATCTCACCCAGTTCGCCGAATTCTTGCGCGCCAAAGCAGGCGGCGCGGCGCCTCAGGATTGCACCCCGGCGGTGATGAGACAGTTCATGGCGGACTTGCAGCGGCGCGGCTACGCCTCGTCCACCGTGGCGCGCAAGGTGGCGGCCGCCAAATCGTTCTTCCATTACCTCACCGCGCAAGGCGTCGTCGCCTCCGACCCGACCCTTGGGCTGGAGTCGCCAAGAATTCAAAAGCACCCGCCGCGCGTGCTGAGCCAGGATGAAGTGGAGCGCTTGCTCACGGCCCCGGCGCGCGGCGCCGGCCCCAAAGCCCTGCGCGACCGGGCTTTGCTGGAATTGCTGTATGCCACCGGCTTGCGAGTGAGCGAAGTGGTGGCCTTGGCCGTGAGCGACCTTGACCTCGACAAAGGCGCGGTGATGTGCCGGAGCAAAAACGGCAAACAGCGAACTATTCCTGTTCGCAGTGAAACCGTGCTGACCGCGCTCAAAGATTATCTTCTGCGCTCGCGGCCTGGCTTGATCAAAGACTCGTCCGAAATGTCGCTGTTTCTCAACCATCGCGGGCAAAAATTGACGCGGCAGGGACTGTGGCTCATTATCAAATCGTATGCCGAGGCGGCCGGCATTGCGGCAGAAGTCACGCCGCACGCGCTGCGCCATTCGTTTGCAAAACACTTGCTCAACACGGGGGAAGACATGCGCCGTTTGCAGGAACTATTGGGACATGCCAATCTTTCGACGACGCTCATTTACGCCCAACTGGAGAAACCGGAATGACCGAATGCTTCACCCGTGCTCACTATGATCAGGCGGCGGACTACATCCGCCGGCGGACCAGGCACGCGCCCCGAGTCGGGATCGTGCTGGGGAGCGGAATGGGCGCCCTGGCCGACTCCGTTGAACAGGCCGATGTCATCCACACCACCGACGTTCCGCACTGGCCGCGCTCTACCGTGGAAGGGCACGCCGGCCGGCTGGTGATCGGCAAACTTGAAGGGCAAACGGTTTTAGTCCAGCAAGGCCGCGTTCATTTTTACGAAGGCCACTCGATGCCGGCCATCACCCTGCCGGTGCGCGTGATGCGGGCTTTGGGCGTGGAATATTTTTTTGTCTCCAATGCGGCCGGCGGGATCAACCCGGCGTTCAAGCCCGGCGACCTCATGCTCATTTCTGATCACATCAATCTGCTCGGTATGGCCGGCTTCAGCCCGCTGCGGGGGCCGAACGACGAGTCGTTGGGTCTGCGCTTTCCCGACATGATGAACGCCTATGACCGCATCCTGCGCGCGTTGGCCCAACGCGCGGCCGCCGAAGCCGGACTTGAATTGAAAGAAGGCGTTTACATTTGTCTGGCCGGGCCGTCGTTTGAAACTCCGGCCGATTTGAAATTCCTGCGCGCCATCGGCGCGGATGCAGTGGGCATGTCTACCGTGCCGGAAGTGACGGTGGCGCGGCACGGCGGCATGAAAGTGCTGGGTATTTCAGGTGTCAGCAACGTAGCCAGCCTCGACGGGAGCGCGCCGACCACGCACGACGAAGTGCTGGAGGCGGGCAAAGTGCTGGGGCCAAAATTAATCACGGTGGTGAGGGGGGTATTGCGCGCGCTTGCGAGTCAGCCAGGATGATCGAGGCAATTCTCTGGATAAGCCGCAACCAAAAATGGATATTCCTGCTGTTGGCGTCCGTCGGCGTGCTGTTGCTGTGGCTGTGGTGGAGCGCGCAGAGGCGGCTCCGGCTGGCGCGATTTGGCATCGAGCGCGCCATGTTGGTCAACGCCCGCAGCCGCGCGGTCATCGTGATTTTCATGACCATCACGTTGATGGCGGCCGTGCTTCTGCTCAACGTATTCATCGCGCCCAACCTCACCGCCGTGTTTGGCGTGCCGCCCACTTCCAGCGCGGGCGATTTATTGACCGATACTCCGGGCTCTACGCCTACCGCCGAATTGGTTCTGCCAGGCTTTGAAACTCCCACGCCTGAATTTATCGCCGGGCCAACGGCCACGCTCACGCCCGTGCCGGTCGGCGGCGCAAATTGTCTCAACCCGCAAGCGACGATCACCAGCCCTATCCCAGGCGCGATTCTCGCCGGCGAGATCGAAGTCAGCGGCACGGCTAACGTGGACAACTTCGCTTTTTACGTCGTGGAGATTTCAACACTCGGCGACAACTGGCTCACCGTCATCACCTCGCAGCCCGACGCCGAAGGAAAGATTCTTCCGGTGGTGAATGGCGTGCTGGGCCAGTGGAACACCGCCCTGCAACCGCCGGGCGATTACGCCTTGCGATTGGTCGTCTACAATTCCTCCGGCGATTTTTCGCCGCCATGCACTATTCCGATCACCATCACCGCGCCGGTGACGCCGACTGCGACGCCGTGACTCTTTCACCCCCACACTCCCACACGCCCACACCTCAAGTATGGGAGTACGGGAGTGTGGGAGTTGGGAGTGAGTTATACTTTCCTCATGCCTTCCGACCCTTCTTCCGTTGCCGTGCGCCCGGCCCGATCCGACGACATTCACGCCCTCGCCGCCTTCGATCACAGCTACAGCACCGATTACGTTTGGCAGATAGATTTTCGCGAAGAGCAAGGGCAGATCACGAGTATCTTTCGTCAAGTGCGCTTGCCGCGTTCGATGCGCGTGCAGTATCCGCGCAGCGGGGAGGCGCTGGCCGCCAACTGGACCAGGCGGCGGCTGTTCATCGTCGCCGAAACGCAAGGGCGCGTGTGCGGTTATTTGAGTGTGGCCGACGGCGCCATGGCCGACATCGGTTCGGTCGCGGAGTTCGCCGTCGAGCGCAAGTCGCGGCGGCAGGGCATTGGCACGGCGCTGGTCACTTCCGCGGCGGATTGGGCGCGCAGCGCCGGATTGCGGCGGTTGGTCGTCGAAACGCAATCCAAGAATTATCCGGCCATCTGTTTTTGCCAAAAGCACGGCTTCACCTTCTGCGGCTATAACGACGGCTACTACGCCAATCAAGATATCGTGTTGTTTTTTGGAATGAGTCTGAAATGATGAGTGATCAAGGGTGAATGATGAATGAGAGACTTTATTGGAAATTTGATTCTTTAATCACGAATGGCACGAATAGACGAATAGGACGAATGTTTCAAATAGGTTTTTATTCGTGACATTCGAACATTCGTGATATTCGTGATAGAAAATCTATTCCCGATGACGTCTAAAATATAGCGCTATTCACCATTCCGCATTCATCATTCCGCATTCGATGCTTCTCTTCCTCTCCACCTTGCTGGCCTCTTTCAATCAAATCCTCACGGCGGCGCTGGCCGTCACCGCGTTCTCGCTGTTGTTGTATAGCCTGACGTTCAATCTGCAAGACCGCGTGGCCCGTTCTTTCAGCTTGATGCTCGCCGCCGTGTCGGTGGTGTTTTTGGGCGACGTGCTGGCCTCGCTCGTTACCCGCGCCGACTTCGCCGAAATTTGGCTGCGCTTGCAATGGGCCGGCATCGCCTTTTTACCGGCCACGTATTTGCATTTTTCGGATGCGCTGTTGGAAACGACCGGCCTGCGCTCGCGCGGGAGGCGGCGGTTGGCCGTGCGCGTCGGATACGGGCTCGGCGCGGCATGGTTCGCGCTCTCGGCCCTCAGCAATTTGCTGGTGGCCGATCCGACTCTGGAAGGGGGCACCCAACATCTGCAACCCGGCCCGCTGTTCACGATCTTTTCCCTCATGTTCGCCGCCGGTTCGGCCATTGCCTGGATCAATCTTTATCGCGCCTATTTGCGATGCCTTACCGCCACCACGCGCCGCCGCATGAACTACCTGCTCCTCTCTTCCGTGGCCCTGCCGATCAGCGTCTTCCCTTATTTGTTGCTGTCCGGCGGTTCGGCAGCTGTCCTGCATCCCTTTCTGTTTTGGGCGCTGTCGGTCTTTGGGAACTTGATGGTGGGCTTCATGATGACGACCATTGCGTACACGGTGGCCTTCTTTGGCGCGGCCCAGGCCGATCGCGTGATCAAAGGCCGGCTCTTCCAATGGCTCCTGCGCGGGCCGTTCGCCGCCTCGATCACGCTGGCCGTCATGGTCCTTGCCGGGCGGCTGGCAAAATCCCTTGGCGTGGACAGTTCGCCCATTGTGGCGTTTGCAGCCATCAGCACCCTGCTTTTTCTGCATTTTGGAATCACGCTGGTGCGCGTGCCGTTGGAACGGTGGTTGTTTTACGGCGGGAGCGCGGATCGGGGCGATGTGCAGCGGCTTCAATTGCTCGAAGAAAGATTGCTCACCGAAGGGGACGCGCATCAGTTTTTGGAATCGGTCGTGGCCGCCGCGTGCGATCTGCTTCGCATACCGTCGGCGTTTGTCGCCGTGTTGGATTCCGGCGGGGCGCGGGTGGAAGCGCGGGTGGGGCCGGACGCGCCGCCGGAGGATGGCGGCGAGTTGTCGGCGGCGGCCATGCAGAGCGGCTCCGATCACCGTTCACGCGGAACGGTTTTCGTCTGGGGCCACTACTGGGTACTTCCGTTGCACGCGAAGGGCGACGAAGAAGGGTTGTCACAGCCCGACGAAGTGCTGGGTTTACTGGCGCTCCGGGCGCGCGCGCCCCGGCTTGATTTGACCGAGGACGAACTTGAAACATTGCAGGTGTTGGCCGACCGCGCCGCCGCCGCGCTCGAAGATCGCCGCCTGCAAAAAAGGGTGTTCTCGGCGCTCAACTCGCTCCTTTCGCAAGCCGATCGACTGCAGCGATTGCGCGCGGCCTCGCGTTATTCGTCGGCGCAAATGCTGCAGGCCGAGCCGGCGCTCGCGGCGAACTTGGTGCAAAACGTGCGCGATGCGCTGACCCAATATTGGGGCGGGCCGAAGTTCAATGACAGCCCGCTGATGCGGTTGCGAGTTGTGGAGCAAGCCCTGCGCGATCACGACGGCAACGCGGCCAACGCGCTCCGCGCTGTTTTGCAAAACGCCATCGAGCGTCTCAAACCCGAAGGCCAGCGTAAATTCACTGCCGAATGGATTCTGTACAACATTCTTGAAATGAAGTTCATGCAGGGCAAGCGCGTGCGCGAAGTGGCGATGCGGTTGGCGATGAGCGAAGCCGACCTTTACCGCAAACAGCGCGTGGCCATTGAGCAAGTGGCGCGGGCAATTGCCGAGATGGAGCGCGACACGAGCGAAGCGGCCACCGATTATTTGGTGGCGGGGTAATGTAAATCCCAAATCCCAAATCCCAAACCCCAAACCCCAAATCCCAAATGTCAAATAAGCGATCAACGACTAAACGCTACAACAAGGACACCCCTCCCGAGCAGTTGCCCCTGCCCGTGCTTCCGCGCTGGCAGAGGGTCCTGCTGGTGGGGGTGCGTCTTGCTCAGGGGCTGGCCTCGCACGGCGCAGACATTGCCGCCGTGCTTTTGCTGGCCTCCGCGCTCATTGCGTTTTTGGCATTGCTCAATTTGACCAACGGCACGTTGAGCAATGCGCTGGCCGATGCGCTCGCCAGTTGGCTGGGGTGGGGTGTGGCGCTTGCGCCGGCCTCGGCGGCTGGCATCGGGGCGGCGCTGTTGGCGCATAATTTTGGCAGGCCGGTGCGTGTGAACTGGTGGCGAGTAATCGCCGCCGAGATCGCAGCGGCTTGTGGGCTGGGCCTGCTGCAGGTCGTCACGCGGGCTTCGCTGGCCGAAGCCGTGGCCGGCCGCGCCGGTGGCATCGTGGGTTGGTCACTGGCGCTGACGGCGGGCGAATCGCTGGGCGCGTCTGCCGGGCAAGCGCTGGCCGCGATATTTATTCTATGTGCCGCGTTTGCCGTTGGATTGACTCCGGGGGGGGTGTTGTGCTGGCTCCAACAGTTGCAAAGCCGGCTCGGGGCCGGGGACGGTGAGGCCGTGTCCACCACGGTAGTGGCCGCGCCGCTGATCAAGCCCGACCTGTCGCGCACGATCACGCTTCGCGAGGATCGCCCGCGCGAGAAAATAAAATACACCAAACGGTTTAGTGTCGAGCCGCTCAAAGACGCGAAACCGGCGAAGCCGAAAAAGCGCGATGCCCGCTTGCCCGAATTCGACGTGTTGGATACCGTTTCCATCAGCAAAGCCTCGGAATCCGACATCAACCGCAACGCGGCCATCATCGAAAAGACGCTAGCCGATTTCGGTATCACGGCCAAAGTGATTGATTTCAAGACCGGTCCCTCGGTGACGCAATACGCGGTGGAGCCTGGGTTTGTGGAGCGCCCAGGCGCGGACGGCAAGCTTCGGAAATACAAAGTGCGCGTGTCGCAGATTTCAACGCTGGCCAACGATCTGGCGATGGCGCTGTCGGCCAACACGATTCGCATCGAAGCGCCGGTGCCGGGTCATTCGTACGTCGGCATCGAAGTGCCGAATCGCAAAACGGCCAACGTCGGTTTGCGCGCGGTGATGGAGTCCGACGCCTTCGCCAAATTCAATTCGCCGTTGACCATTGCGTTGGGGCGCGACGTGTCGGGCGCGCCCCTATGCGCCGACCTGGGGCGCATGCCGCACTTGCTCATCGCCGGCACCACCGGCTCCGGCAAGTCGGTGTGCATCACGTCGCTCGTCACTTGTTTGGTGATGAACAACACGCCCGAAGACTTGCGGATGATCATGATCGATCCCAAGACGGTGGAGCTGGTGCGCTTCAACGGTCTGCCGCACTTGCTCGGCAAAGTGGAAGTGGAACTCGACCGCATCACCGGCACGCTGCGCTGGGCCACGCGCGAAATGGAGCGTCGTTACAAATTGTTGGAAGCCGCCGAAGCGCGCGATCTGGTCAACTACAACCAGAAAGTGAAACGCGGCGGCGAACGCCTGCCGCGCATTGTCATCGTAATTGACGAGTTGGCCGACCTGATGATGATGGCCCCCGACGAAACCGAGCGGACTCTGGTGCGCCTGGCGCAAATGTCGCGCGCCACCGGCATACACTTGGCAGTGGCGACTCAGCGCCCCAGCACCGACATTGTGACCGGCTTGATCAAGGCCAACTTCCCGGCGCGCATTTCGTTTGCCGTCGCTTCTGGCATTGACAGCCGCGTGATCCTCGATACGCAGGGCGCCGAATCTCTGCTGGGGCGCGGCGATATGTTGTTCCTCTCGCCGGAGGCCGCCGGGCCGGTGCGCTTGCAGGGTTGTTTCGTGAGCGACCGCGAAGTGGAACGGATCGTGACGTTCTGGAAAGATCAGATGCTGGGTGAGGAAGAAGAGGAAGAAGAAAAAGAGGCAGAGAAAGAGGCCGCGCCGTGGGAGGAGATGTTGGCGCGTGAAGCCGTGACCGAAAACAGAGATTCACAGATCGAGGAAGCTATCGCCATTGTTCAACAATTCGGCAACGCTTCGGCCAGCTTGCTCCAGCGCAAAATGCGAATCGGCTATCCCCGCGCCGCGCGGCTGATGGACGAACTACGCGAAATGGGCATTGTGGGCCACGAGCAGAAAGGCGGCAAGACGCGCGAAGTGCTGATCGAAAAGGACGACGACCCGATTGGGAGAGCGGCGAAGATTATTGGGGGTGAGGAAGAGTAAAAGTCCCAAATCCCAAATCCCAAGAACCAAATCCCAAAATCAGTAGATCACGAAGCGTCCTGAGCGGAGCGGCGGTGCTGTCCCGAAGGGGCCGCGCAGTCGAACGCTTCGCGTGCGGTGAAGTAAGGAGGTTGTAATGGCGGAAAAGCGCATGGCCCCGGGGAAGAAAGATGTGCCGTATGATTTACGCGAGCGCACGTTTCTTCTCTCTGTCAAAGCGATCCAGTGGGTGCGGACTCTGCCACGAGACTTGGGCACGCAGATTGCGGCAAAACAATTCTTGGAGTCGGCTACGTCTATCGGAGCAAACATTGAAGAGGCCGATGGAGCTGATACGCCGAAGGATCGCGTTTACAAGTGGACGCTTTCGCGGAAGGAAGCGAGAGAAGCTCGTTACTGGAATCGTGTCATTCGCGCGGCCAACGCTGACTCTGAAGAAGGGCGCGTTCTGGAGCAGGAATGCTCGGAGCTGGTCAACATTCTCAGCGCACTGATTAACAAAGGCAAACACTCACTGAACGAATCCTGACTTTGGGATTTGGGACTTGGGATTTGGGATTTGAGATTTTTGATGACCCTACCTCTTCTCTTCGCCTTCTCTTTCGTAGTAGGCTTCGGCGCGGTCGTCACGCCGGGCCCCGTTTCCACGGCTATCGTGTCCGAAAGCGCGCGGCGGGGCTTCATCGTCGGGCCGCTGGTCTGCACCGGACATATTCTTTTGGAATTCGTCATGGTCATGTTGTTGGCGCCTGGCCTGAGCGCGGGGTTGAACACGCCCGTCGTCATCACCGTTATTGCTCTGCTCGGCGGCGCGCTGTTGTTATGGATGGGCGGCACGATGGTGTGGGGCGCGCTCAAAGGGAGAATCGCCCTGCCGAGGCCCGGCGTGGGAACAAAACTATTGAGCAACTGGCAGTTGGTTGGGCTGGGAATGGCAACTACGATCATCAACCCTTTTTGGTATGCGTGGTGGATAACCGTCGGCGCGACGTATCTGGCCTTCCCGCAGGTGCGCGCTTTTGGTTTTTGGAGTCTGCTGGTTTTCTACCTCGGCCACATCAGCGGCGATTATTTGTGGGACAGCATCCTCTCCGGCGTGGTCGGCGGCGGACGCAAGTGGATCACCGACGGTATTTACAAATGGGTGATCGTGGCGTGCGGCGCGTACCTGGTTTATCTGGGCGGCGTGTTCATTGCCAACCCGTTTCTGAATCGCTGATCTCATCCTTGAAATGAAGTGGGAGCGCGTTGCATGCGCGATGGTTGCGGTTGCAAGCCCATCGCGGCTGCAAGCCGCTCCTACAGCGTTTGGGATTTGGTTTTTGGGATTTGGGATTTTTTCATGCGTGCCCTCCGCCTCTCCTCTCCCTCCTCTCCTCTCACCCTCGCCGATCTCCCTCTCCCCTCGCCCGCGCCTCACACCGTTCTCCTTCGCGTCCGCGCGTGCGGCGTGTGCCATACGGATTTGCACATCGTCGAGGGCGACATCCCGCCGCGCAAGTTGCCCCTCACGCCTGGGCATCAAGTTGCCGCCACGGTCGAAGAAATCGGCGGCGGCGTGACGCGAGTCAAAGCCGGGGATCGAGTCGGCGTGGCCTGGCTGCACACGACGTGCGGCGCGTGCGAGTTTTGCAAACGGGGCGAAGAGAATCTTTGCGATCACGCGCGGTTCACCGGCTGGGACGTGGATGGCGGCTACGCCGAATTTATGATCGCCGACGAAAATGCCCTGGTTCCGATCCCGGACGTTTTTTCCGATGTGGCCGCGGCGCCGTTGTTGTGCGCCGGGATCGTCGGCTACCGTTCACTGCGGTTGGCCGATCTGGGACACGGCGAGCGGCTAGGAATTTTTGGCTTCGGCGCGGCGGGGCATATTGCGATTCAAGTGGCGCGGCATTGGGGTTGCCCGGTGTGCGTGTTCACGCGCAGTGTGGCGCATCGCGGACTGGCGAAAGGTTTGGGCGCAGAATGGGTCGGAAGCGCGGAGGAGAGTCCGCCGCGCCCGTTGGATCGGGCCATTATCTTCGCGCCCGCGGGCCATCTGATCCCGCTGGCGCTCGGCCACATTCGCAAAGGCGGCACGCTGGCGATCAACGCCATTCACACCACGCCAATTCCGCAAATGGACTACAATTTGCTGTATTGGGAACGCACCATCCGCACGGTGGCCAATGCCACGCGCCGCGATGCAGAAGAGTTCATGAAGATCGCGGCGGAGATTCCGATCAAAACTGAAGTGACCCGCTTTGCATTGAGCGAAGCCAACGCCGCGCTGGCGAAATTGAAGCGGGGAGAGATTAATGGGGCCGCAGTGTTGACAGTCTGACTTGACTTTATGCTTCACAATTTGCCTCTTCGCGAAGCCACCCCTGTCGGCCTTCCCGTTCTGGCGCGTCATCGGCGGCTAATTTGACATCTGTCCGCAGATTTACGCAGATGTTCGCAGATGAAAAAAGAAAATCTGCGTCAATCTGCGCCATCTGCGGATTAAAAAAATGACTACTGACTTTCTTTCGCTAGCCAAATCACTCGAACCCGCCATGATCGAACGGCGGCGCGATTTTCACCGCCACCCCGAACTTGGCTTTCAAGAAGTGCGCACCGCCGGAATCGTGGCCAACGAATTGAATCAACTCGGGCTTGAAGTGCGAACCGGAGTCGGACGGGCGGGCGTCGTCGCGTTGCTCGAAGGCGACCAACCCGGCCCGATCATTCTTCTGCGCTTCGACATGGACGCCCTGCCGATCACCGAAGCCAACGCCACCGATTACGTCTCGCAGACTCCGGGCGTGATGCACGCTTGCGGCCACGACGGCCACACCACCATCGGCCTGGCAGTGGCGAAAATACTCACGCCTCTGCGTTCTCAAATTGCCGGAACGCTCAAGTTTGTCTTTCAACCGGCCGAAGAAGGGTTGGGCGGCGCGAAAGCGATGGTGAACGACGGTGTGTTGGAAGGCCCCGCGCCCGAGCGCTCGCTTGCGCTTCACGTTTGGAACGACAAGCCGCTGGGGTGGGTGGCCGCCACCGACGGCCCGTGCATGGCGGCGTCGAATCGATTCACCGTCACCCTGCGCGGCAAAGGCGGCCACGGCGCGTCGCCCTATCAGACCATTGATCCGGTCGTGGCCTCGGCGCAGATTATCACCGCTGTACAAAGCATTGTTTCGCGCAACGTGAACGCCCTCGACAGCGCCGTGCTCTCGGTCACTGCCGTCAACGCCGGTGAGGCCTTCAACGTCATCCCCGATTCGGCGGTTCTGCGCGGCACGATGCGCACCTTCAGGCCGGAAGTACGCGATCTGATCGTGCGGCGGTTCACTCAAGTAGTGGAGGGCGTGGCCGGCGCGATGGGCTGCCAATCGGAAATAGACATTCAAACGATTTCGCCGGCCGTGATCAACGACGCAACAATGAGCGCGCAAGTGCGCGAGCTGGCGCAGGCCGTGCCGGGTGTGACGAATGTGGTGAGTGACGAGCGCACGATGGGCTCGGAGGATATGGCGGAAATGATGGAGGCCGTGCCTGGTTGCTATTTCTTCGTCGGCTCGGCCGACCCCTCGCGCGGGCTGGACTTTCCGCATCACCACCCGCGCTTCGACTTCGACGAGCGCGTGCTGGCCTTGAGCGCGGCGTTGATGGCAAACGCGGCGGCGAAATACGTTTTGAAATAGGGGGCGCAGTTCACCGCGAAGACGCGGAGAACGCGAAGAAAACGTAAACTTGGCGTTCTTTGCGCCTTCGCGATTCAAAAATTAATGGACAAACCCGATCTCCCTTTCGATCAAGTCCTCCCCGGCGACTGCGTCTCCGTCCTCAACGGCTTGCCCGAAAAATCCGTTGACCTGATCTTCGCCGACCCGCCCTACAACCTGCAACTGCAACAGACATTGTGGCGGCCCAATATGACGAAGGTGGATGCGGTGGACGACGAGTGGGATCGTTTCGCCAGTTTGGCGGAATACGATCAGTTCACCCGCGACTGGCTGGGCGCGTGCCGCCAGGTGCTCAAAGACACCGGCACAATCTGGGTGATCGGCACGTATCACAATATTTTTCGCGTGGGCGCAGTTATGCAGGATTTGGGATACTGGACGCTCAATTCAATCGAATGGATCAAACAGAACCCCATGCCCAACTTTCGCGGCGTGCGCTTCACTAACGCCCACGAAACACTGATTTGGGCGCAGAAGGAGCAGGGGGCGCGCTACACGTTCAACCATCACGCCATGAAAGCGCTCAACGACGACCTGCAAATGCGGAGCGACTGGTATCTGCCGATTTGTTCCGGCAGCGAACGGATCAAAGTCAACGGCCAAAAGGCGCACTCCACGCAAAAACCGGAAGCCTTGTTGTATCGCGTCATTCTGTCGAGTTCCAACGCGGGCGACGTGGTGCTGGACCCGTTCTTCGGCACCGGCACCACCGGCGCGGTGGCAAAGAAGCTCAATCGCCACTGGATCGGCATTGAAAAAAACGAAGCCTACGTCAAGATAGCCAAAGAGCGTATTGACAGCATCACTCAGGAAATGTCTACTACTGATGAGGTTTTTTCATTTGCGGCCAAACGCTCCCGCCCGCGCATTCCGTTCGGCGCGCTGTTGGAGCGCGGCTTGTTGAAACCGGGCGACAGGCTGTATTTCGGCAAAGACGGTGGGGAGTCGGCCACCGTGCTTGCCAACGGGCACCTCAAATACAACGGCACGACCGGATCGATTCACAAAGTCGGAAGCGGAATTCAAAACGCGCCCTGCAACGGGTGGGAGCACTGGTATTATCTCGACAAGCAAACCGGCGAGAAGGTCGTGATTGACGAATTGCGGGAGAGGGTGCGAGAGGAAGACAACGGCACAGGTAACCACGGATGACACTGATTTCACGGATTAGCTACGACACCATCAGTGTAATCCGTGCAATCTGTGGTTTCAATAAACCATGTTCAATTCAACCGCGCAAGTAACCGCCGGTCTGCTAAAACAGCAATACATCTCGTCCAACGAAATTTCCACCGTCCTTTATCTGGCCGACAGGCTGAACAAGCCGGTGCTGGTCGAAGGCCCGGCGGGTGTGGGCAAGACGGAACTGGCCAAAGCGTGGGCGGCGGCGACCGGGCGCGATTTGATCCGTCTGCAATGCTACGAAGGGCTGGACGAAACCAAAGCCCTCTACGAGTGGGAATACGCGAAGCAAATGCTTTACACGCAACTGCTCCGCGACAAACTGCAAACCTTGCTGGCCGACTCGCACACGCTGGCGCAGGCCGCCGACGCCCTGGCCGCCGAAGAGGACGTTTTCTTCTCTCAGCGATTTCTCTTGCCGCGCCCTCTGCTCAAAGCCATCCTCTCCGAAGCGCCCGTCACTCTGCTCATTGACGAAATAGATCGCACCGATGCCGAGTTCGAGGCCTTCCTTCTTGAAGTGCTTTCGGATTTTCAGGTGAGCGTTCCCGAAATCGGCACGCTCAAAGCGCGCACCCAGCCGCTGGTTCTGCTCACCTCCAACAACACCCGCGAACTCTCCGAAGCGCTCAAGCGCCGCTGTGTTTATCTGTTCATTGATTATCCCAATCTCGAAGCCGAACTGCGCGTGGTGCGCCTGAAAGTACCAGACCTTGCACCCGCGCTTGCCAAACAAGCCGTCGAGCTTGTTCAGCGGTTGCGGCGGCTCGACCTCAAGAAAAACCCCAGCGTGAGTGAGACGATTGATTGGGCCAAAGCGCTGGTTTTGCTCAACGCCCAGAGCCTCGACAAAGAAACTCTGGAAAGCACGCTCACGGTTCTGCTCAAGCACGAAGCCGACATTCAACGCGCCCGCGCCGCCATTCAACGCGACGAGCAACGCGAATCCCGCCGCCGCCCGCCGCCCGATCCCGACAGCGGCGATATTTATGACGGAAACATCCGGCCTTTGAAGCGGATTTGAAGTGAACCACTGATTACACGGATTTCACAGATTTTACAGAAAATCAGTGTAATCTGTGAAATCTGTGGTTCCAAATCATGGAAGAGAGAATTGTTCAATTCATCGCCGGTTTGCGCGCGGCAGGCGTGCGCGTGTCGCTGGCCGAATCGCAGGACGCGCTCCGCGCCACCTCGCACATCAACATCGCCGACCGCGATCTCTTTCGCTCTGCGCTCAAAGCCACGCTGATCAAAGAACACGCCGACGGCGCGATCTTCGACAAACTCTTCCCGCTCTATTTTTCAACGGGCGGGCCGCCGATGATTCCGTCATCGGACATGCTCACGCCTGACGAGCAGGCCATGCTCCGCGACGCGCTTCGGGCGCTGGCGGGCGACCTCAAAGAGTTGATCCGCCGTTTGCTCAAAGGGCAAGACCCCTCGCCCGAAGAACTGGCCCGCCTGGCCATGATGATCGGCGCCGACCGTTCGCGCCGCCCCGAAAACATCCGCCGCCTCACCCGCGAGATGCTGCGCGAGATGGGACTGGATGATCTGGTGGAGCAAATTGAAAAACTGCTTGGGCAACTGGCCGCGCTGGGCATGACGCCCGAAGGGCTGACTCAACTGCGCGAATTGCTCGAAGCCAACATGCAAGCCCTGCAAGAGCAGATCAGTCAACACCTCGGCGCCTCGCTCGCCCGCCGCCTGGCCGAGCAGCCTCCCGACTTGCCCTCCGCCGACGAATTGATGGATCGGCCTTTCGACGAATTGACCGAAACCGAATCGCGCGAACTGCGGCGCGAAGTGACCCGGCTGGCCGCTCGTTTGCGTTCGCGCTTGTCGCTCCGTCAACGCAAAGGCAAAGGCCCGACGTTCGATCCCAAAGCCACCCTGCGCGCCAACGTGCGGCACGGCGGCGTCCCGTTTGAAATGCATTGGAAGAAGCGCCGCCTAAAGCCCAAACTCGCGCTCATCTGCGACGTGTCCACCTCCATGCGGCCGGTCGTCGAATTTCTTCTCCGCCTGGTGTACGAATTGCAGGATCAAGTGGGCCGGGCGCGCTCGTTTGCGTTCATCGATCACGTCGAGGAAGTGACGGACGAGTTCGCCGCCCACCGGCCGGAAGTGGCCGTGCCGGTCGTCCTCCGCCGCCTGCCGCCCGGCTATTACAGCACCGACCTGGGCGGGAGTCTGGCGCAGTTTGTTCAACAATACGGCGACGCCGTTGACCGCCGCACGACGCTGATCATTTGCGGCGACGGGCGCAACAATTTCAACAATCCCCGCCTCGATCTCGTGGAATTTCTCCGCCGCCGCGCCCGGTGTGTCGTGTGGTTCAACCCCGAAGGCGAGCGTGAATGGGGCACGGGCGACAGCGACATGCTTCAATACGCGCCGGCCGTGGATGCGGTGCACCAAGTTTCCAATTTGAGGCAGTTGACCGAAGCGGTGGATCGGCTGTTCGCTTAGGGCTATACAAGGAGGCAGTAAACAAGTAGACAAGTAGACAAGACGCGCCCGTTTCTTCCTGATTACCTGTATACTGCATACCTGTCTACCGGAATACCCGAATACCGCTATGTTATAATCTCCCTGCAAGCACTTCAACGCAAGGAGTTTCCCCATGTCAGGCCATTCAAAATGGGCAACCATCAAACGGAAGAAAGGGGTGGCGGACGCCAAGCGCGGCCAACTCTTCACCCGCCTCGCCCGCGAAATCGCCCTCGCGGCTCGCGAAGGCGGCGGCGACGCGGAATCGAATTTCAAACTGCGATTGGCGGTGGACAAAGCCCGCGCCAACAACATGCCCAAAGACAACATTCAGCGGGCGGTTGACCGCGGCACGGGCTCGGGCGAAGGCGGCGCGCTGGAACAGGTTTTGTACGAAGGTTACGCCGGACACAGCGTCGCCCTGATGATCGAGTGCGTCACCGACAACCGCAACCGCGCCGTCTCCGATTTGCGGCGGACGCTCACGCGCGCCGGCGGCAACCTCGGCGAAGGCGGCTCGGTGGCCTGGCAATTTCAACGTAAAGCGTACTTCGCCGTCCTCTCGGAAGGCCAGGATCAAGACAAGATTTTCGAAATGGCCGTGGATGCCGGAGCCGACGACGTGCAGTTCGGCGAAGAGATGATCGAAATCTTTGCGCCGGTGGAGGCCTTCAAGTCCGTCAGCGACCGTTTGCGCGCCGCGGGCATTCACCCTCAAGAGGCCGAACTCCGCATGGAGCCGACCAATATTGTCGAACTGGGCCATGACGACACGGTCAAGGTGATGAAAACCATCGAAGAGTTGGAAGAACTCGACGACGTGCAAAAAGTGTACTCCAACCTGCAAGTCAGCGACGAAGCCGTTGAGGCTATAGCGGCATGATCTCACCGCTGAGAGCGCAGAGTTCGCAGAGTAATAAATGGCTTCTGTAGTCTCGGCGCTCTCCGCGCGCTCTGCGGTGAATTAATGTTCGTCATCGGCATTGACCCCGGCACGGCCACCACCGGCTACGGGCTGGTGCGCGAGACCGAGACCGGCCTCGACTGCGTAGCCTACGGCGCGGTGACCACACCGGCCGGCCAACCGCTATCCAAGAGACTGCAAACGATTCATCGCGAACTCAAAGAAGTCATCGCCCTCCACCGTCCGGACTCCGGCGCGGTGGAGAAATTATTTTTTCAGAACAACGTCAAAACGGCGATTGCGGTCGGGCAGGGGCGCGGCGTCGCCATGCTGGCTTTGGCGGATTGCGGCCTTGACGTGGGCGAATACACGCCGCTGGAAGTCAAGCAAGCCGTCTCCGGTTATGGCCGGGCCGGCAAAAAACAACTGCAGGAGATGGTGCGCGTCCTCCTCAACCTCGACACGATCCCCAAACCCGACGACGCCGCCGACGCGCTGGCCGTCGCCATCTGCCACCTCTACTCCATGAAAATGAAATCCTTGATGGAGTGAATTTCCTTTGGGATTTGGTTCTTGGGATTTGGGATTTTATGATTTGCTCCCTCCGCGGCCTCGTTCAACACATTGACACCGACTTCCTGGTCGTCGAGGTCGGCGGCGTGGGGCTCAAAGTATTCGTTCCTTCCAGCGTCTTCGAGCAGGTCGAGGGCGTTGGCCGCGCCCTGTTTTTATACACCCATCTCATCGTCCGCGAAGACGCGCTTACGCTCTATGGTTTTGCGACCGAAGAACAGCGGACTTTGTTTGAGACCCTGCTCGGCGTTAACGGCGTCGGCCCCAAATTGGCCCTGGCCGTGATCTCGTTCGTGTCGCCGGATACCCTCCGCCGCGCCGTCGGGCAGGAACAGCCCGAAGTACTGGATCGCGTCCCTGGCGTCGGCAAGAAAACTGCCGAGAAGATCGTCTTTCATCTCAAAGATAAGTTCGGCCCAGGCCTGCCGATGGGCGCGGGCATCAGCATCGGCGAAGTGGACACCGAGATCATCGGCGCGCTCACCGCGCTGGGCTATAGTGTGGTCGAAGCGCAAGCGGCGCTGCAATCCATCCCCAAAGACGCGCCCAAAGATATTGAAGAGCGGGTGAGGCTGGCGTTGCAATACTTCGCCAAACCATGAACGGCAAATCCCAAATCCCAATTTCCAAATCCCAAAATGGGTCTCAGCATATCCGCTTTGGTTTTTGGGATTTGGGATTTTGAGGAATATCAATGTTCTCTAACACCACAATTGCCTTTATCGGCTCCGGCGCAATGGCCGAAGCCATGATCGCCGGATTGATTTCACAGAAGCTGATCGATCCGCAGTCCATCATCGCCTCCGGCCCGCGCGTCGAGCGCGGCGAAGCCCTCAAAGAAAAATACGGCATCCGCGTCACGGGAGATAACCGCCGGGCAATTGAAGGGGCGGGCGTGGTCGTGCTCTCGGTCAAGCCGCAAATCCTGCCGCAAGTGATGCCCGATCTCAAAGGTCACATCCCGCCAGGTGAGTTAGTCTTGTCCATCATCGCCGGAGCGCGAATTGACACCATCGCGCAGGGACTCTTGCACACCGGCATCGTACGCTCCATGCCCAACACGCCCGCGCAGATCGGGCAGGGCATCACGGTGTGGACGGCGTCGGCGGACGTAACCGACCTCCAGCGGAAACAAGCCGAAGCGATCCTCGGGGCGTGCGGCCAGCAAGTGTACGTCGCCGACGAGGATTATCTCGACATGGCGACGGCCCTCTCCGGCAACGGCCCGGCCTACGTTTTTCTTTTCATGGAAGCGATGGTGGATGCCGGCGTGCATCTCGGCTTCTCGCGCCACGTCGCCGAGCAACTTGTTTTGCAAACGGTCAAAGGTTCGGTCGAATACATATTGCACTCGCCCAATCATCTCGCGCGTTTGCGAAATCAAGTGACCTCGCCAGGCGGCACCAGCGCGGAAGCATTGTATTATCTTGAGAAAGCCGGTTTCCGCACCGCCCTCTCGCGCGCCATCTGGGCCGGGTATCAACGCTCACAGCAATTGGGCCAGGGCAAAAAGCGCAGCCAGTTGG
>CAYYCF010000020.1:0-1337 GCA_964470235.1 uncultured Anaerolineales bacterium
GCAACCGCCGCCTCTTCGGTGCGCACGTCAATCTGGGAATTGGCGAGCATGATCACCGGGTTGACCCACGGAACGGAAAATTTCTTCTCTCGGAGAAAGTCGAAGATCGCTTGGGCATTTTCGCGCACTTGGCTTGCCAAGTTGGGCTCCACTTTCTCAAACTCCAATTTGCTCGTGTACGACATCCAATTGACGCCGTCCACCTTGAAAAGACCTTTTAGGTAGGCGACTTCCACAGCCCACAATCCCGTCGGGCCGACGATGATCAAGTCGGCGTCGTGAGTGAGGCCAGGCGGGGTGACGTTGCGTAGAAGCACGTAGGCGTCGTCGAGGTATTGGGCCAGTCCTTGGGCGACGAAATCTTCAGCTTCCATCATCGCTTTCCAGCCTGGGCCTAGCGCCCTCGGCGCTTCTTTTCGCGCTTCCGGCAGAAGGTTGCCCTCGCGGTCACGGAATTTGGAGCAGTGGACGATTTGCATGCGGATGATTGTAGCAAAGATTCAAAATCGGCGCGCCTTCATTCGTCAGGGCAACGCTCCTGGAGCGGGCTTGGCCTGTGGTACTTTCCGCCCCGATGTTGCCTGGTTGCACATCGGCTATACTTGCGTATACTTAACTTT
Organism: uncultured Anaerolineales bacterium; assembly: GCA_964470235.1. Taxonomy (GTDB): domain Bacteria; phylum Chloroflexota; class Anaerolineae; order Anaerolineales; family VGOW01; genus VGOW01. Next base: position 621 of record CAYYCF010000020.1, read on the forward strand.
GGGTCTCAGGAGGTTTCATGATGCAGAGTGGCAGTTCATTTAGATTGGTGATACAGCGCGGCCCGACACCGGGTAAGAGTTTTGAGATAGTGAAAGACGTGGTAACGATTGGCCGCGACGTGTCAAACGACATCGTGATTAACGACGCCGAAATGTCGCGGCACCACGCCAGGCTCACGCGGCAGGGTGACACGTACACCGTAGAAGACCTGGGTAGCACAAACGGCACATTCGTGAACTCTGTTCGCGTGTCCGGCGGGCGGGCGCTCGCGTCCAAAGATATTGTGGGCATGGGCGAAACAGTAACGCTCGTTTATGAGGCGGGGGTTTCAGAATCGGCGGCCACCGTGATGGCGCCGCCCGCTGGCAAGGTATCCGAAGATACGTGGAAAACTCAGTTTGACGCTTCTCCCGCGCCGCAGGCGTCCGCCGCAGCGATGCCTTCTGTGCCAAGACCACAATTTCAATCGGCGTCACCCGCCCAGGCTCCCGAACCCACTTACGCCGGGGTGGAGCCGCCTCCGGCACGCTCGGGCAGCCGCCGGGGAATCGCCATCGGTTGCGGATGCCTCACGTTATGCTTGTGCATCACCGCAGCGGCGGCGATACTGTATTACGTTGACGCCAACAATCTATACTGCCAAGTAGCGCCCTTCGTGTTCGGTTGCCCGTAGCCGTTCCCTCGCGCATCTCCCATTGCTTTTTGTAGAGACGACC
>CAYYCF010000020.1:1437-17330 GCA_964470235.1 uncultured Anaerolineales bacterium
CCCTGCAGCACTTCGCGCAGTTCGGCCAGCAGTTCGGCCGCGATCTTCATGCCTTCGGCGGGCGCCTCGCCCGCCGCTTTCTCCATTCTTCGACTCAGCGATTCTGGAACGAACACTCCCGGCACTTCGTTTTGAAAAAACTCCGCGTGCCGCGCGTTATACAACGGCAGAACCCCCGCAAGTATGGGGAGCGTCAGCGGACCGTACTGATCGACGTAGCGGCGCAGAAATTCGCGCGCCAGACTCGTTTCAAAGATCGGTTGGGTGAGGGCGAAATCGGCTCCGGCGGCGATCTTCTTTCGAAATGCTTTGATTTCCTTTTCGGGATCGGGCGCGGACAAATTGACCGCACAGCCGGCGTAGAACGAAGTCGGCTGGCCGATGTCTTGCCCGGCGTGATCAACCCCGGCGTTGAATCCCTGCTTCACCAGCTTGATTAACCCCGACGGCACAAAATCATAATTGTCGTTTGCGTCCGGATAATCGCCGATGGCGGTGGGGTCGCCCATCACGACGAAGATGTTGCGGATGCCTAACGCGTGCGCCGCGAGCAGATCGCCCTGCACCCTCAGCAGGTTGCGCCCCCGCGTGGGAAAGTGCAGAACCGTTTCGATGCCGACTTGATCCTGAATCAAATGACTCACTGCCCAGGCGCTCATGCGCATCCGCGCCATGGGGCTGTCGGCCACGTTCACCACATCCGCGCCGGCCTCGGCCAACAGCGCCGCGCCGGCCAGCAGTTTGTGAGTCGAAAATCCTTTGGGCGGGTGCATCTCCACGCCGATAACGAATTTGTGGGCCGCAATTTTCTCGGCCAGTTGAGTCGGCTGGTAGGCCTGAACGGATTGCTCTTCGCGTTCTGCGGCGGTGACCGTGATGACGTGTTCGGGCCGCGCGCGCTCCGGATGATCCAACGCGGCGCGCATGGCGGCAATGTGCCTGGGCGTGGTGCCGCAACAACCGCCGACAATAGACGCGCCCGCGGCAACGAACGCCGTCGCATACTCGCTGAAATACTCCGGCGCGGCCGGATACATGATGCGCCCGCCGATTCGTTCAGGCCACCCGGCGTTGGGCATCACCGAGAGTCTCGCGCCAGGAGCGGCGGCTTTCATCAGGCTGAGAATCCGAAGCGCCTGCGCCGGGCCGCCGGAGCAGTTGACGCCGATGATGTCCGCGCCGATCTGCGACAGTTCTGCGGCCACGTCGGACGGCGTGTTTCCCAGCAGAGTCAGGTCGTCACGGGTGAACGTCATGCTGGCGGCGACGGGCAGGGGGCTGATCGCTTTGGCGGCGCGCACCGCTTCCGCCGTTTCATGCAGGTCGCTCATCGTTTCAATGATGATCAAATCTACGCCGCTGGCGACCAGCACGGCGATTTGATCGTGGAACGCGGCGTAAGCCTGCGCCGGTCTGACTCGACCGAAGGGCGCCAGCCGGACTCCCAATGGCCCGACCGATCCGCCGACGAAAACCCGCGCTCCCGACTCGGCAACGACGTTGCGCGCCAGAGCCACCGCCGCGGCGTTGATGTAGCGCACTTTGGTTTCGAGGCCGTGCCCTGCCAACTTGTAGCGGTTTGCGCCGAAGGTGTTGGTTTCGATGATCTGCGCGCCGGCGTCAATGTAAGCGCGATGCACATCGGCCACCAGGGCCGGCTGAGTCAGATTCAATTCGTCGAAACACTGATTGAATTGCACGCCGCGCGCGTGGAGCATCGTTCCCATCGCGCCGTCAGCGAGCAACGTTCCCCTGCTTAGAATCTCTTCAAATTCGTTTGCCATCGTTGTGGAACTCAGCGCGGCCAGAGACGGAAGCCCATTTGCTCGAAGTGGTGGTCGAAGGCAAATGCGTCACGTAGGCCTTGTTGTTGCATAACGACGAAGCTGGTGCAGTCGGTGAATGAAAAATCCTTGTCGCCATAGCGCCGGAACATTTCCCAGGCATCAGCCCAGATACTTTCTGAAACGTGAACAACCCTGACGTTTTCTTGTGTCAGAACCCAAACTCCAAATTTTTCAGCGGCAGTATGGATATAGCCAGTCTGTAGATTGGTTAATGTTTCGTCCAAAACATAATCCGTGGTTACAAATTCGGCGTCCTGTCCGGCCAATGCTTGCATGCCATCGCGCGCTGGCAAGCGATACTTGTCACGAGGGTTATAGAGAGCTGTCCATACGCTTGAGTCGACGAAAAACCTCATTTGCGTTTCCCCCCGCGCTTTTTCGGAGAACGCCTTTTTGTCCGATAGACTGCCGGGCGCTCTCGCACCAATCGCGCCGATTCGGCCTTCAAATTTTCCCGAAGCCGTTCTCTTTCAAAAGCTTTTTCTCCGTGAGGATCGCCGTAGATATACTTGTCGTGGTTTTCTGCCAGATCGACCGGGCCGCCGCCTTCCAAACTGTCTATGATTGCAAACAGTTCACCCGGATCGAACGGCGGTGGCTTTTTGCCTGCCTCTTTTGTCCACGCAAGATAATATCTCAAACCTCCTCGAATTTCTTCGGCGAGAGACCATTTTCCTTTCACGGCTCGTTCTCTCAGCTTGTTGTAGAGGTCAAGCGGTAGTGAGACTTGCGCTCGGATCATTTTCTCAGCCATACGTCACCTCTGAATGTGATCCGGAAAGTATACATCTATTCCGCTGACGACGACGCGCCTCCAAACAAAAAGCCCGCCATGTGGCCAGGGCGGGCTTTGGATTTGATTCTGCTTTCACTGCAGAGTTTTTTGCAAAGCTCTGCGCTCTCCGCGTTCTCAGCGGAAAAATACTTACGTTAGATAATCTCTCAACTGCCTGCTCCGGCGTGGGTGGCGCAGACGCCGCAGGGCGCGGCCCTCGATCTGGCGGATGCGCTCGCGGGTGAGGCCGAACTTCTGCCCCACTTCCTCCAGCGTATACGCGCGCCCGTTCTGCAGCCCAAAGCGCAGCCGCAAAATGCGCGCTTCGCGCGCCGGCAGCGTGGACAGCACTTCTTCCATCTTCTCGTGCAAGAGAGTCTGGTGCGCGCTTTGCGCCGGGGAGAGGGCGGTGTCATCCTCTACGAACGACCCCAATTCCTCCTCGTCGTCTTCGCCCACCGGCTGCTCCAGCGACAGCGGCTGCCAGGACACTTTCAACATCCATTGCACGTTGCGCGGATCCACATTCAGGTCTTCCGCGATCTCTTCCGGCGAGGGCTTGCGGCCCAACCGCTGTTCCAACTGCCGCGCCACTTTGTACAGGCGGCGGATGCGGTCGGTCATATGCACCGGCACGCGGATGGTGCGGCCCTGATCGGCGATGGCGCGGGTGATCGTCTGCCGGATCCACCAGGTTGCATAGGTGCTGAAGCGATACCCGCGACGGTAGTCGAATTTCTCCACCGCCTTCATCAGCCCCAAGTTGCCCTCTTGAATGAGATCGAGAAAGGGCACTCCCCGGTTCATGTATTTCTTGGCGATGGACACCACCAAGCGTGTGTTGGCTTTGATGAGGTGGTCACGAGCCGCCTGCCCGTCCGCGGATTGGGTGTGGAGTTGAGTTTTGCTTTTCGAGCGCCCGTTGGAACCCAACCGTTGCAGGCGTTGGTCGGCGCGCAGGCCGCGCTCGTGGCGTTTGGCGAGGTCTACTTCCTGCTCGATGGTGAGCAGTGGCACGCGGGCCATTTCTTTGAGGTATAGCCCCACCGTGTCGTCGGATGAAATGGCCGCCAGATCGAACTCGTCGTCGCTCAACCGGCTGGGGCGTGTTCTGATCGGCGCGGCCGGTTTGGTTTCGTATATTTCGACCTCCGCCTCATGGATCGACGCGAACAAATCGGCTAGGTCTTCTGAATCTTCTTCCACGTGGGGCAAGGCCTGAGCGATCTCTTCGGTAGTCAGGTAGCCCTGCGCGTCGGCTTTGTCCAGTAATGCGCTCACGACTTTGGCGTTCTTCGTGTTCTTTGCCCGTGGTTTCATTCGCCCTCCTATGATTCGGTAAGTCCAGAACACTCACTCCGCTATTTTCTCAGCAAGTTCTTCAATTCCGCCAAGCGCGGGTTGACGTTCTCCTCCTCACACACGCATGGGTCGGTATTGCGATCCTGACCGCAAGTGGGGCAAAGGCCTCTGCAATCCGGGCGGCAAAGCGGACGGATAGGCATGGCCAACAGCATATCCTCCCGCAGCAGCGGCGACAGGTCTAACAGCCCGGTATCAGAAACCCAAAAATCCGCCTTAGGGGTTGGCGGGAATTCATAAAGCTGGGACAATTCCGCTTTGAGAGGCTGGCTGATGGGGGCAAGGCAGCGGACGCATTCAGTGCCAAGTTCGCCGGAGAAGCGGCCGTGCGCATAGATGCCTTGTGCGGTGCGCGTCAACTGCACCAGGCCGCGGAAGTTGGTTAATTCCAGGTCGTCGGCGGCTTCAAGGAGGGGAATATCGAAGTCAAATTCCCGGCTGTAGCCGACATTTTCCTTCAAAATGAATCCGACGTTCAGCCGGAGAACGTCTTGTCGTGTCTTGTGCAGAGTGGTCTCTCTCTTGAAAAAAAGCGGCTCTTTCGGGGAAGCGTTCGCAGTATAGCAGTTTCAATACGTCAAGTCAATGATTCCGTGTAAAACCTTAAACAAAGTTCTGGATGTGCAGAAAACAAGGCTTTTTTGCCAAGATATAGCTATCCACAGGACATAAACCATGCCGTTCAGACTCGTTTTGGCGACTCACAATGCCGGCAAGATTCGTGAATTGAAAGAAATATTGTCGGAATTGCCGGTGGAATTGGCTTCGCTGGCCGATATGGCGTTAGCTGAGGAAACGGAGGAAACCGGCGACAGTTACGCCGCGAACGCCCTGCTCAAGGCAACGGCCATCTGCCGCTTGACCGGCTTGCCGACCCTGGGCGACGATTCGGGATTGGAAGTGGACGCCCTCGGCGGGCGACCGGGTCTGCACACTGCCCGTTACGCCGGGCCGGCCGTCACTAACCCCGACCGTTGGGCAAAGGTATTGGCCGAACTGCGCGATACACCGTGGCCGGAGCGCACGGCCCGCTTTAAGTGTGCGATGGCGCTAGTGAAGCCGGGCAGTCCGCCGCAGTTTGTGGAGGGTGTCTGTGAGGGGATGATCACTCTCGCGCCGTCTGGCGCGGGCGGGTTCGGGTACGACCCGATCTTCTATTCGCCGGAATACGGTTGCACGATGGCCGAGCTAAATGAGGAGATCAAGAATCAGATCAGCCACCGCGCGCGCGCCGCGCAGAAAGCGAAGGGGATCATTTTGGCGTGGATTTCGTCGTAACTGCTCAGCCGATTCGTCATTGCGAGTGCTTCGCGAAGCAATCTCGGTCGCGCTATGACGCTGAGCAGTCACCAATCCTAAAAAGAAAAGAGCCGCACTTTGGCGACTCTCTTCCTCGCACTCTAACTTTTTCTCTCCAACGGATGCACGGTCAGTTCGCCTTTGCCTTTCGCCGCCACTTGCCGCGCCGGCCCAATAGCAAATTTTGCGTCCAATGTTTTGCAGGTATCGTCGGAGGCTAACACTTCGGCGCGCGTGGCATTGCCTTCAATTCGTTTCGCCGTGTTCACGGTATCGCCGATCACGTCGTAGAATTTCGCTTCGTCACTTCCCAGCAAGCCTTCAACAAGAGGTCCCGTGTGTAAGCCAATGCCCGCGCCCAGATCGCGATCATTAAGCATAGACCTCACCGAGTCGCGCAAGTCTAACGCCGCAATCGTGGCTTGATCGGCGCGAGCAAAAACTGCCATCGCTTCATCGGCGGAGAATTTAAATTTGATCGCGCCATGTTGCTTAAAAATCATCTCGCTAGCATGATAATAACGATTGAGCATGCCGACGACTTCTTCCGGTGAGCGCGATTCGCTCCAGGCGGTGAAACCGCGAATGTCCATGAACATCACCGTGCGCTCGCGCCGCGCTAAACTCAACACGTTCGAGTCGGCTAAAACCTTCTCCAATAAATCTTTGCCGAAGAACCATTCGGAATATGTTTTGAGCTGCGCCGAGAGCTTACGCAGTTCGTCAGTGCGAATGGTAATGATACGGTCGGCGCGACCCACCACCGATAACAAAGCGACGAACAACAAGCCCATGCTCAAAGCGGCGATGACCAAGCCCGTGACTCGCGCCGTGATGATCGAAGCGTTAAGAGTCGGAACTTCTTGCAGAGTCGTTAGCACGCCAATGGTCTCACCTTCCATTTTGCCGCCGGGATGAAGCGGGACATACGTTGCCACTACAGAGACGTTGCCACTCGGTCCGTAAGCAGTTGCAATTCCAGGGTTAGGCTCTCGAATGACTACAGCCGCTTTGCCGTTCAGCGCTTGTTCAAAGGCGGATCGCTCACTCACTTTCGTGCCAACCAATTCTGAGATGGTGCTCTGCGATGCCACGCCATCGCTGCCATAGATCACGACACTATGCAGAGGCAATCCGGTCGTGCGTAAACTGAGCAAGCGTTGTGAACCGGAGCGGCTGCGAAGTTGGCGCACGTGTTCCGCCGTAGCGACATCTGCCATGTCGTTGGTTAAACTGCTGCCCAAGTTTTGAGCGATGTTGGTTGAGGTTGTTTGAATCTCGGAGACCAGGGTGTTGTAGGCGAATTGGGTGAAGAGGGCAGAGGCGGCAAGCGCAAGCAGTGCAGTGAGGATCAACGAGGCGGCGAGGTAGTAACGGGCTAAACGGAACTGGCGAATCTGTTCGTATTCGAGCACCAAGACGTAGGTGGCGATCAGAAAACTGATCAACAAGGTGACGTGATACAGCCACCAACTTAAATTCCATCTAGGGAATTGATGCATACTGACGGTGGCGATGGCTAACCAAAAGGCAATAAACGCCAAGATGCCGTCCACGCGATTGCGCGAGGCGAGCCAGACGCGCCACAAGCGGAACGCGGCGAAGAGCCAAAACGCCAACGACATGCTGAAGATGATGAGGCGGATGGGTGGCGCGTCAAACTTTTCAAGCTGGGTTAACAGGTCGGGAGCAAAGGCGGCGACCCCTGAGTAGATCAACACGCCGCTCACCGCGCAGTAGATCACCACGCGCACCGAGATCCAACGCGGCAATCCATTCGCTCCATCCAATCCGGCAATAGCAAATAACAAGCCGCCGCCAAATAAAGTCAGCCACGCCGACCAAGACACAGCCGGATGAGCGTGATCAATGAGCGCGTTGGGCGTGGCGAGACCGTGCGAGAAGAACACGCCGCCGATTACTGCAAATGCCGCCGCCACCAAGATGTGGCGCGGGCGCGCTTCTGCGCCCAACGATGAGACCAGTAAAAGTGAAATGACCGCCGCCGAGAAGGTGGTGAAGGTGACGATATAAAAATGAAAGAGCGGCACGTTCACGGTGAGGTCGGCTTGCGGCTGCAATTTAAAGAAGATTAGACCGTAAGCGGGGAGGAAAAGAGTGAAGAGGATGAAAAGTTTTTTTGTCATGTGGGATGCTTTCTTTGCGAAAGAGTATAAACAAGAATGTGATCGGGTCTGCCAAATCATTCGTTAAATCTATTCAGCCGTTGACGGAATTTGCAAATGTTCGAATAGCCTGCGTCACTTCCGCCGCGCGCTCCAGCGGCAACATGTGTCCCGCGCCGGGAAATACTTTCAACTGCGCCCCGGCGATCTGCTCGACGAAATAGCGCGAATATTTTTCCGGCGTCATCTGGTCGGCAGAGCCAACCAACACTAATGTGGGAGATTTAATCTGGCTGACGCGTGTCATGGCGTCAAACGCATTGCACGCCGCATAGTCCGAGAGCAGAACTGCGGGCTTCACTTCCAACAGGCGTTGGCGCGCCAGCCGCGTGAACGTTTCGGGCGCGGTCGGGCTAAAGCTCCACTGAATGATCGTGTCAACCGTTCCCGCAAAGTTCGCCTTCACACCATCCAGAATCTGCGGCGCGACCCTCAGCCGCGCGCCCGTGCCAACCAGAATCAAACCGGCGACCCGGTCGGCGTGATCGAGCGCCAGTGTTTGTGCAATTGCGCCGCCCATTGAATGCCCGGCAACAATGGCCCGTTGGATATTCAGCGAGTCCAGCCAAGACACAATGGCCGCCGCGAACTCGGCGACGGTGGCGCAGACTGTTCCCTCAGATTGACCGTGCCCTGGCAAGTCCACCGCCAGCACGCGGCCATCGGGCCGCCGGCGGAGTTCGGGCGGCCAATGCAAATGCGTGCCGCCCGCGCCGTGAATCAGAATCAACGGCGGATCGCTTTTTCCTTTGGACTCGGTGAAATGCACTTACTCAACTCCGCGCGCCGCCAACCATCGCTCGGCAGAGATAGCGGCCTGACAGCCCTGCCCGGCAGAGGAAACGGCTTGCTTGAAGACGGGGTCTTGCACTTCTCCGGCGGCAAACACGCCGGGCACGGACGTTTGCATGAATTTGTCGGCGATGACGAATTTTTGCTCGTCCATTGCCAACTGGCCTTCGAATAATTTTGTGTTCGGGAAGTGTCCAATGAAGACGAACACGCCATCGGTCTTCCACGTTTCGGTCGCGCCGGTCTTCACGTTCTTGGCGATGACTTCCTGCACCACGCCGTTGCCTTTGATCTCTTCGAGGGCGGTGTCCAAAACGTATTTGATCTTCTCGTTGGAATCGGCGCGGCGCTTGAGAATGTCGCCGGCGCGGAGTTTGTCGCGGCGGTGAACGATGCGCACTTGATTGGCGTACTTCGTCAGAAACAATCCTTCCTGCAAGGCCGAGTCGCCGCCGCCCACCACCAGCACGTCTTTGTTGCGGAAGAAGAAACCGTCGCACGTGGCGCAGTACGACACGCCGCGCCCGATGAAACTTTCTTCGCCAGGAATGCCCAGCCGCCGCGCCGAGGCGCCGGTGGCCACAATCACCGCTTTGGCTTGATACTCTTCGCTGTATGTTTTGAGGTAGAACGGCGAGCCTTTGCTGAAATCCACCTCGGTCACTTCGTTGAGTTCGAATCGCGTGCCAAACTTCTCGGCTTGGGCGCGCATTTTTTCGGTGAGGTCGGGGCCCAGGATGGAATCAAAGCCGGGATAGTTTTCCACTTCATTCGTAATCGCGATTTGCCCGCCGAATTCGTTGCCGCTGATCAACAACGGGTTAAGGTTGGCGCGCGCGGCGTAGAGGCCGGCCGTCAACCCCGCCGGGCCCGAACCGATGATCATTAGATTTTCTTGAACCATTCGTGCTCCTGAATTGCTTGGGAAGTAAACGTGCGGGGAAATTATCTCACAGAGTCGCTAGATCAAAGTATGCGTGGGTGGGGAGTGATCGATTACTCACTCGTCTTTCTCGAAACCTCGCCGGTATATTTGAACCCCGCCTGATCGCCAATGATGTTTAGCAAAGTAACGGTCGCGCCGCGCGGGCGGTAGAGTCCCAGTTCCCATTCGGAAACGGTCTGCTGGCGCACGCCGAGGCGTTCGGCAAACGCTTGCTGAGTCATTCCCATGAACGTGCGTAACGCCTTCACTTTGGCGGCGTCCCATTGGGGGCGGGTCGCCGTGCTGGCGCGGCGCTTGACTGCGGAGGTCGGCATAGCCGGAGATTGTATACAAAGGCGGGATTCGGGGCAACTCGGTAGCAGGCGTCGGGCATCCTTCAACTTCGCTGCGCTTCGTTCAGGATGCCCCGCGCCGCGCGAATCCGATCAACGCCAGGCCGAGTCCGATCAGCAAACCGGCCAGCCCCCACCCCGGCGCGCGCGTGAAAAGTCCGATCACGGCAGTCGGCGAATAGTCGGGGGTGTTGTGGCTGTGCAGTGAGACTTTGATCGCCATCAAAAGAATCGCGCACAGCGCCGCGCCTATCCCGGCGCACGCGCCGCCGAGGGTCATCCATACGAACCACTCGCTCGCCGTGAAAGCGCCGGAACGCGAGCGCGCCAGCAGAGCATGACCGAAGACAAGCGCGGCAGTGACCGCGCCCAGCGCCGCCGCCGGCGCGATGTTTGTATCCTCCAGCCCGGCCCAGAATAAAATAGCGACTGCATCCAGCGCAGTCGCTGCCAAAATGAAGCGCCGTATCGGCGGCAGAGGGATCATCACTTGTTCAGTCGTTCTCGGGCCTCGTCGCTTAGCGGAACAAGCACGGTGATCTTGGTGCCTTTGCCAGGCGCCGATTCGAGGCGGAGCGCGCCGTTCACCAGTTCCGTGCGTTCGCGCATGTTCACCATGCCAAGACTGCCGCGGTTTTCGTACGAGCCGGTCACCGCGCCCACGTCGAAGCCCACACCGTCATCTTGAATTTCCAGCATAAACACTTCGGCGGATTGCAGTTTGAGGCGCACCCAAATGTGCTCCGCCTCGGCGTGCTTGCGGGCGTTGCCCACCGCCTCTTCGACGATGTAAAACAGCACGCCCTGCTGGTGCATGTCCAACTTTTCGGGGGCTCCGCTTTGCGGCTCGATGAGCACGTTCAAGTTGTAGTTCTCGCGCATCTTCTCGGCCAGCGATTGCAAGGCCGCCACCAGCCCTTGCGATTCAAGCACCAACGGGCGCAGGGTAAATAGCATGTGCCGGATTTCTTTGGTGGTCTTGCGCGCCAACTCCTCCACTTTGTACAACTCTTCCCCGGCGGACTTCGGCTCGCGCTCCAGCAGCCGCCGAATGTAGTTGGCGCGCATGGCAATGGCCGCTACCGATTGCGTAGGGCCGTCGTGTAAATCGCGGGCCAGCTTCTTGCGCGCCTCCTCTTCCACTTCGACGATGCGCTCTTTTTCTTCCAGCAGCCGTTGATACAGCTTCGCGTTTTGCATCGCGATGACTGTGTGCTTGCAGATCGCTTCCAGCAGTTCGATGTGATCGAGATCAAAAAAGTCAGGGCGGGCGTGGGCAAACACCATCGCGCCGTACGTATCCAGCCCGGCGCGCAGCGGCACCACCATCGAAGCCCGGCAGTTGCGGAAGGCGACGATCAGCGAAAGTTCCGGGTCGCGGAAGGGGGTCGTCGAAAAGGCCGCTTCGCCGCTGTTGATCGCTTCCGCCAGCACGCCCACTTGCCCTGGCAGAGTCACTTTGAGATCAGTGGGCGTGAAGCGGCGAGCCGTTTCAACCGTCAGCACGTTGTTGTGAAAGAGCAGGGCCGCGCTCACCATTTGCGCGGCGGCGCCGCCGGTGTCGCTGACGCTGGTGGAGCTGATGTCGAGGGCGGCCTCCAAGACGCGGCCGTAGTTAATATTTGCGCTCACCAGCTCGGCCATTTCGTAAATAGCGTGGGCGCGCTCACGGAATCGTTTAGTTCGTCTTTCGTCGCTGTCGCGGTCACTGTGCGTTCGCTTGACGGCGAGCAGGCGCACGCGCTCGGCCACCATACCGCTGACGACGGCAGCCGCAAGCAGGAAAAGTGAATTGGAGAGGAGTGGGAACGGATTGGAGAGGCGCCCTGAGCCGAAGACGAATACCAGGGCCGTGTCGGCGGCCACGATGAAAACGGCGGCGAGCAATCCCTGCACCCAGCCGAGTCGCAATGAAGCGATCACCGCCGGGAAAAGGGCGGCCCACACCATCACGTTAAACGACCAGTTTGCAATTGGAAAGATGGCGACGGCGATCAAAATGTCGGCGCCGAGCGTGAGGGGAGGAAACAGCGCCAGCCACAAGCCGCTGAATAGGAATAAGCCGACGACGATGTTGTACAGCGCCGCCACCCCCAGCACGCCTGCGGCGAACAGGGGGTCAATGGCAGTGCTGTCCTGGCCGAGAAAGACGGCGATGGCCACCGCGCCCAGCACGATCCAGCGCAGGGCAAACAGCACCCAGTCAATTTGCGTAATACCGCGTGAGGCGCGCTTCATCATTGATTTAGTCAGTTCCGTTCCGGTCGGGCGGCTCTGTTCTCGGCGGATTCACCGGCAATTGCAGATAAAAAATACAGCCAGGAAAATTCGTTTCGTCGCAGCCGTCGCTCTCCACCCACACCTTGCCGCCGTGGGCGCGCGCGACGCCGCGCGTGATGGCCAAGCCCAGCCCAGGCCCGCCGCCTTTGAACGCCGTTTTGCTGGAAGAGTGCAGGGCCACGGACCCGACCTGATAAAACTTTTCAAAAATCAATTCCTTGTGCTGCGGATCGAGGCCGATGCCCGTATCTTGGACGCTGATTTCAACCCCCGGGCGTCCCTTTTCCAGCGTCACCGGCTTTGTGCGCACGGTAATTTGGCCGCCGTCGGGTGTGTATTTAATGGCGTTGACGATCAAATGATACAACGCCTTTTGGATCAGCGTTGGATCGGCGTTGATGTTTGGCGTACCCGGCGCGTGCTCAACCACGATGTTGATGTTGCGGCTCTTGGCGCTCCTGGACGGATCGCGCACGGTGTCGTTGACTACGTTTTTGATGGGCACCGGCACCGGCACCAATTTCAGGGCGTCGCTGTCAATGCGCGTCACGTCCAGCATGGTGTTGATGATTTCCTGCATCCGATCGGCGCCCCGGTCCATGCCTTCCAAAATCTGTGTCAGTGAAGCGTCGCCTTGTACGCCGGGCAACACCTTTAACACGTCGACGTAGCCCAATAGCACCGTAAGCGGCGTGCGCAATTCGTGCGCCGCCACTTGAATGAACTCAAGCTTATTCCGATCGAGCTGGCGCAGCACTTTGTTGGTGCGCTGAAGATTCTGGATGTCCATCTGGTCGTTGGCGCGCATGCGGTTGAGGGTGGTGCGGATGATGCTCAACGCCAGGCTGGTGCTGCGGCTGAGCGTCGTTTCAAAGTCCCGCTTGCCCATTTGTAAGACGGTGCAGGGTGTGATGGTGCGCACCGTCGCCGCGCGCGGCGCATTTTGAATCAGCGCCATCTCGCCGACGAAATCGCCGGGCCCCATTGTCCGCAGAATGCGCTCGCCCTCGTCGTCGCTGATCTTCTTGGTGATCAACGCTTGCCCCTCGGCGATGACGTAAAAAACGTCCTCAAACGCGCCTTCGTGGCACAGCACGGTGTCCGTCGGATAGGCGCGCAGTTCGGTCAGCGCGGCCAACTCTTGCGCCTCCCGGTCGCTCAGTCCATCAAAGGTCTGTTTGAGGAGTGCGATCTTGTCCATCGTCATACGTGTCGCTGCGCCGCGCAAACGAACGCGCAAGGGCACAGTATAGCTTTGAGTGCGCTTACAGGCAATGGTAAATGGTAAAATGGAAAGCAACTATTCACAAATTTACTCCGAGGTGACGATGTCAAAAGATTCTAAACAGAAACCCGCCCAACAATCCGATTTCGCCCGCCAACAACGGCAAGCGCTGATCCGCAACGCCGCCGTCGGCGTGGTCATCGTGCTTGCTGTGGGCGGCCTGATCTTTTATGTGGCGGATCAAACGGCCAAAGGCGAGCGCGACAAAATTCGCCCCGACGCGAATCCGGCCGAACAAACCATTGCCGACGAAGGCGCAGGCCACGTCGCCGCCGGCGCGACGCTGACCTTCAAACATTATCCGCCGTCGTCGGGAAACCATTACGACACGCCGGCTCCGGTGGGCTTCTATGACGAGCCGGTTGCCGAAGGATTTTGGGTGCATAGCTTGGAGCACGGCGACGTGGTTGTCCTCTACAATTGCCCGGACGGTTGTATTGAAATGAAAGCCCAGCTCAAGACGCTCATATCCAAAGCGCCGATCCGCCGTTGCCCGGCGCCTAAACTTTTGGTTTTGCCTGATTCGACGGGCATGACGACTCCGATCACGGTGATCGCCTGGGGCAAACAGCTTGACCTGCCTGGCTACGACGAAGAGGCCATTTTGAATTTCTACAAGCGTTACGAGGATCGAGGGCCGGAGTTGACCGGTTGTGAGTGATTTTTTCACCGCAGAGATTTTTTCGACAACGGATAGAACGGATACAACGGATGAACAAAATTTTATGAATCCGTTCAATCCGTTTCACGCGAAGCGGTTGTCAAAATCTCCGCGAACACTGCGTTCTCTGCGGTGAATATTGGCATGATCCAGACTCCTTCCTTTTTCGTTCGCAATGTTTCCGTTCACGGCGATGTCATCCTCTCGCCGATGGACGGATTCTCCGATCTCCCCTTCCGGCTGATCTGCCGCGAACTGGGCTCGGCCATGAGCTACACCGAATTCGTGTCGGCGGATGAATTGCTGGGCAAAGCCAAACGCGCGGCGCGAAAGCTGAAATTTGATCCTGGCGAGCGGCCGATGACCTTCCAGCTCTACGGGCACGACGAAGATCGTTTGGTGGACGTGGCGGCGCGGGTCGAAAAACTGGGGCCGGACATCATCGATCTCAACATGGGGTGTTGGGTGAACAGCGTGTCGGAGCGGGGGGCAGGCGCCGGGCTTCTGCGCGAGCCTGGAAAGATCGCCCGCATTTTCCAACGCTTGACTCAATCTCTCGGCGTTCCGATCACCGGAAAGATTCGGCTGGGCTGGGACGACGACTCGCGCAACTACCTCACCATCGCCAAAGTCCTCGAAGACAACGGCGCCTCGCTTGTGGCCGTGCATGGCCGCACGAAGGCGCAAGCCTACAGAGGTAATGCCGATTGGGATGCGATTGCCGAAGTGAAAGCAAAGGTGAAGATCCCGGTGCTGGGCAGCGGCGACGTGAGGACGGTGGCCGACATCGAACGAATGAAGAAGCACACCGGAGTGGACGGGGTCATGATCGGGCGGGGGGCTATCGGCAACCCGTGGATTTTTGCGCGCAAAGATCGCGATCAGGTGACGCGCGAGGAAAAAGTGGCGCTCATACGGCGGCATCTGTCTCTCAACGCCGAGTTCTACGGCGCCGAGGCCGGATTGATTCTGTTCCGCAAACATGCCGCCCGCTACATCGCCGACACCGACGCCGACCGCGCCCTGCGGCTGGCCATGCTGACGTGCGAACGAGGGGAGCAATTCGACGAGGCGATTCACGGCTACGAATTTGCAATGGCGTGATTTTTTCACCGCAGAGACGCAGAGAAGGCGCGGAGAGCGCAGAGAGTTTTTCGACAACGGATTGACCGGATAGAACGGATAAAAGAGAAAAATCCGTTACATCCGCTTGATCCGCTGTCAGAATCTCCGTGAACTCTGCGTTCTCTGCGGTGAATACTGGCATGGCTGAGACTCCTTCCTTTTTCATTCGCAGCATTCCTATTTACGGCGACGCCATCCTGGCCCCGATGTCGGGCTATTCCGATTTGCCGTTTCGCTCCATCTGCCGCGAACTGGGTTCGGCCATGAGCTACACCGAATTCGTCCCCGCGCCGGGCATCAACGCCGGGGCCGAAGCCGTTTTCCGCCGTCTCCTCTTCACCTCCGCCGAGCGGCCAGTCACGTTTCAAATATTTGGCGCGAATGAAAATGATCTGGCAGAGGCCGCTCGACGTATCGAGCAGTTGGGGCCCGACATCATTGATCTCAACATGGGTTGCTGGGCCGACACGGTGGCTCTGCACGGCGCAGGCGCGGGGTTGCTGTGTGACCCGCCGAAGATCGCCGTCATCTTTCAACGTCTCACCAAAGCCGTGAGCGTCCCTGTCACGGGGAAGATACGACTCGGTTGGGACAGCGTTTCGCGCAACTACCTCACTGTAGCCAAGACTCTCGAAGACAACGGCGCCTCGCTCATCGCCGTGCACGGCCGCACCAAAGCGCAAGCCTACAAAGGCGTTGCCGATTGGGACGCGATTGCCGAAGTGAAAGCGGCGGTGAAGATTCCGGTGGTGGGCAGCGGCGACGTGAAATGCCCGGCCGACATTGACCGCCTGATGCGGCACACCGGCGCGGACGCGGTGATGATCGGCCGGGCCGCTATCGGCAACCCGTGGATATTCGCGCGCCGCCAGCGCAGTGAGATTCCTTTTGCCGAAGTTGCGGCCATGATTCGCAAACACCTGTCTCTCGCCTTAGAATTCTACGGCCTGGCCGAGGGCTTCAGCCTCTTTCGCCGCCACGCGCACAAGTACATCTTCGCCAT
>CAYYCF010000021.1:0-4993 GCA_964470235.1 uncultured Anaerolineales bacterium
AGGAAGTGTTACGCTCGGCGGCTCGGCCGCTAAGCCGCTTCACGCATTCGAGTCAACCACATTCACGAACGTCCCGCCTGGCGCTTATTTTCTAAAGGTCGCGTGGTCCGGCCATAGCGAGTTAGATTTCAACAACCAGATACAGATCCGAGCCGGCACAAATGTGTTCCCGTTTGGCGATCAGTGCCGGTGATCCGCCCCAATCGCTCGATGGAGACGGCCCAGGGTCGTCTCTATTTTCTTGCCAACATCACCTTCAACGTCTCGCCGTCAAATTGATCTTCCGCGGTTGCGCCCTCCGGCAAACCCTCACCCGCAGACAAATCCACGCACAACGTTTCGGCCTTGATGTAATCGGAAAAGGCGGAAACGGCCTCCGCCAGTTTGGGTGAAGCGGCGTAGCGCACGGCGATCCGGTCGGCGATGTCCAACCCCGCCGACTTTCGCAAATCCTGCACCCGGCGCACAAATTCACGCGCCAGCCCCTCGCGGATCAAATCGTCGGTGAGCTCCGTCTTCAGCGCCGCGAGATAACCGCCCTCCTCGGCGACCACAAAACCGCCGCGCGCGTTTTGCCGCACTTCCACTTCGTCGGGCAACACGACCACGCTTTCACCTTCCACATTTACCGTTACCGACTGCCCGTCCAACAACGCCCGCGCGAATGCGGTTTGATCGCTCTCCAAAAGGGCGGCTTTGATCTTCGGATATTTCGCGCCGTGTTTCTGCCCCAGTTGCTTCGGGAGCGGGTTGAGCGTGTACGCCACCGCATCTTCCGCATGGTCAAGCACGCGCACGGCTTTGACGTTTAACTCATCAGCCAGCAAGTCGGCGTAGGCGCGCACGGCGGCCGCATCGGCGGCGGTAGGCGCAGAGAAAGCCGCTTCGGCCAGCGGCTGGCGCACCTTGCGATTGGCCTTAGAGCGCGCGGCATGTCCCAGCGACGCGCAGCGCATCACCGCGTGCATTTCCGCCATGAGCTTTTCGTCAATCATCGCCGCTCGCGCGATCGGCCAGTCGGCAAGATGAACTGACTCGGGCGCGCGGGCGTCCGCCGAAGCGGCCAGGTTGCGGTAGAGCGCGTCGGCCATGAACGGCATGGCCGGCGCCAGCAGCTTGCTCAACGTGACCAGACACTCGTACAGCGTGGCGTACGCGGCGCGATCCGCCTCGCTCTCCGACTTCCAGAATCGCCGCCGCGACCGCCGCAGATACCAGTTCGAAAGATCGTCCACGAATTTTTCGATGGGCCGCGTCGCGGCAGTCACGTCGTAGGCTTCGTACGCGCCGGTGACATCGCGAACGAGCGCGTGCAATTCCGAAAGAATCCATTTATCGAGGGAACTCAAGGAGCTTCGGGAACTCGAAGGAACTCCTTGAGTTCCTTGATTTCCCTGAGTTCCTTCCTTTCCTTCATTTCCCGGTTTCCATCCCGCCAAATTCGCATACGTCACGAAAAACGAATACGTGTTCCACAGCGTCAGTTCAAAATTGCGAACAACTTCGCCCACGAGTTCGGTTGAGAATCGGCGCGAGTTGCCCGGCGGCGTGGCCGTGTAAAGATACCAGCGAAAGGCGTCCGCCCCGTGCGCGTCCAGCACGCTCCACGGGTCCACAATGTTGCCGACGGATTTGGACATCTTCTTTCCGTCGCCGTCGAGGATGTGCCCCAGACAGATCACGTTCTTGTAGGCCACGCTGTCGAACAATAAAGTCGAAATAGCGTGCAGGGAATAGAACCAGCCGCGCGTTTGGTCAACCGCCTCGCAGATGTAGTCAGCCGGGAACTGCCCTTCAAAGGCGGCCTTGTTTTCAAACGGGTAGTGCCACTGCGCCACCGGCATCGCGCCGGAGTCGAACCACACGTCAATCAACTCCGGCACGCGGCGCATGGCCTTTCCTGTTTTAGGATTCGGGAAGGTGATCTCGTCCACAAACGGGCGATGCAGATCGAGTTCAGAGAGATCGCGCCCGGCCAGTTTACTCAACTCTTCCACCGAGCCGACGCAAAGCGGGTCGCCGTCTTCGTCCACCCACACCGGCAGTGGCGTGCCCCAATAACGCTCGCGCCCCAGCGCCCAGTCCACGTTGTTCTCCAGCCAATTGCCGAAGCGCCCCTTTTTGATGTGATCGGGAACCCAGTTGATCGTGTCGTTCAGCGCATTGAGTTTGTCTTTGAATCGAGTCGTTTCGACGTACCACGTCGAACGCGCGTAATAAAGCAGGGGCGTGCCGCATCGCCAGCAGAACGGATAGGTGTGCAGATACGTTCCAGCCTTGAACAGCAGGCCGCGGTCATCCAGATCGCGCATGATCAGCGGGTCGGCGTCCTTTACCCACGCGCCGCGCCAGGGTTTGACTGCGTCCACGAATTTGCCGCGCTCGTCCACCGTCATCAACACCGGCAGATCGTTGTCGGTCGCCATCTTCATATCGTCCGCGCCGAAGGCCGGCGCTTGATGCACAATGCCCGTGCCGTCATCGGTGGTGACAAAATCACCCAGCACGACGGTGTGCGCCTTGCCCTCGAAGGGCATGAAGGAGTACAGCGGACTGTACCGTTTGCCTTTGAGTTCCTTGCCTTTGTAATCGCCGACAACTTTGTATTGTCCCTCGCCCAGCACCTTATCGGCCAAGTCCTTGGCAAGGATCAGCTTTTCCGTGCCGCCGTCCTCGTCCGTCTTGCGCTCCACTTTGACGTACATCACATTGGGGCCGACGGCCAGGGCGACGTTGCCCGGAAGAGTCCAAGGCGTGGTCGTCCATACCAGAAACGACGTGCCAGGTTCGTCTTTCAAAGGAAAGCGCACAAACACCGATGGGTCTTCGGTGTCCTCTTGATAGCCGAGTGATACTTCATGATCCGAGAGCGGCGTGCCGCAACGGGCGCAATACGGCACGACTTTGAATCCCTGATAGATGAGGCCTTTGTCCCAGAATTGGCGCAGTATCCACCACACCGACTCGATGTATTTGTTTTCGTAAGTGATGTAAGCGTCGTCGAGATCAACCCAAAAACCGATACGCTCCGTCATTCGCTGCCAATCTTGAATGTAATCGAACGCCGACTTGCGGCACCTGGCGTTGAATTCGGCGATGCCGAACTTCTCGATCTGATCTTTGCCGTTGAAGCCGAGTTGCTTTTCAACTTCGATCTCGACCGGCAAGCCGTGGGTGTCCCAACCACCCCTGCGCCAAACGTGCTTGCCGCGCATGGCGTGATAGCGCGGGAACATATCTTTGAATACCCGCGCCAAAACGTGGTGCGACCCGGGGCGGCCATTCGCCGTCGGCGGCCCTTCGTAAAACACGTACCGCGCCCCGCCCCTGCGGTTGTCCATTGACTTCTGAAAGATGCTCTCGCGTTTCCAGAAATGGAGAACGTCGGTTTCTAGTTTTTGGATATCGAGTTTCGGCGAGACTGGATTGAACATGGCTGGCCTTTTTTTTGACAACGGATGAAACGGATGTGAACGGATAAGAGAAATGTGCGCGCGAAGCGTCCGCGTCCCAAACAAAAAACGCTCTCGTCCCAATATCAGGGACGAGAGCGCTCGATGTGTCTCCCGCGGTACCACCCTGTTTGCCGTCCTTTTTCGACGGCCTCTCTGTCCGGCGCACTGACATGCCCGCGCTTTGATAACGGGGAGCGGCCCCGGCTCGGCTAATGGCGGATAGCGTATGGCCTATGGCGTATGGCGTATAGCATATGGCTAATGGTTTGGCTAATCGCAATCTGCCACCAGCCATCTGCCACCAGCTATCTGCCATCAGCTATCTGCTATCTGCTTTCACCCCGCGGCTCCGGAGGGATTTTCGGCGCAGGGCAGAGGCTCGGCTTCCACCACTTCCCGAACTCGCTGACTCTACTTGCCGCGCTTACTCGTCTCCATCAACGCCGTTATTGCACGAGATTATGCCACAAGGAGCGATAACGTGTCAAGCAAAGTCCGTTTATTTTTTGCGATCACCAAACCAGATCTGCCCGAGGGCTTGCGCTTCGGCGATAAAGAACTGCCGCACTGTTTCCCACGGTAAGTCAATCAGAATCTCCGGTTGATAATCGCGATCTGCGTTCTCGAACAAAACCAGGCTTTCAACGACCATTAACTCAAAGTCTCGCGCATAAGGATATTTTCGTTTAGTCAGCGCTAATAGATCAGATATTGGTTTCTCTTGAGTTATCACGTAGACATCATAAAAATCTTTGCGGCTTCCGCGGGTGATCAACGCATCCAGTTTCATCAGGCCCACATCCAGCAACGAAGCGACAGATATGCCTTCGACGCTATCGGTGGGCTCCAACAACGCGTAACCGTAGCTAATAAAGCCCACGTGAAGCCCCGAAGCTCTCAGCAGTAGATTTCCATCCACATCTTCCAGGGCTTCCGGAGCCAGCGGAGACAATGCACCGAGAATTTCCTGACGAGTCTTGCGGGGCACTTCGTCCGTCGCAGAAAAAAAGTCCAAGTCTATCGAGCGACGATGTCCTAGCCGCAAAGCCAGCGACGTTCCGCCCGCAAGATAGAATCGCTCTGCAAAGGACTGTTTTCCAATGAAGCGCAACATATCACGCATGTGCGGCGTGATAGTTTCCCAATGGATCGGGTCTAATGGCTCCATATCCGTTGCGCATCTGGCCGAGTGCGGCGCGCCGAGGGCAGTTCGAGCAATACGCACCACAAGTTGTAACGACGCCACGGCAAGCGTCGCGCGCCCAACTGTTTCACCCAGTCCGCTATCCTTCCCCGTCCATACGCATCAAACAGCCACCGGAGTTCAACCCGATTCCCGTAGGCCAGCACACGCTCAATTACAAGCTCGGCATGACGTTTAGGATCAAGGTGATCTAGATCGTATTCTTGGAAACACGGGGACAGGCTTACGGGAATACCTGCAGTGGTCATTTGGAGCGCGCGTTGATTGTTCACGGCTTCGCTCGCCCCGCCACAAACTCCGCCACCTGCTCCAAATGATGCGCCAGCGCGTCGAG
>CAYYCF010000021.1:5093-17276 GCA_964470235.1 uncultured Anaerolineales bacterium
CTCGCCCCGCCACAAACTCCGCCACCTGCTCCAAATGATGCGCCAGCGCGTCGAGGCGATAGCGCAGAGCGAGATCATATTGCGCCGGGGCCGTGTGCGCGGCGGACTGCAGCGCCACAATGGCCGCTTCCGTTTTGGCAACGGCCTCGGCCAGCGGCTTGGGCGCAGTAGAGGGCACAGCAATATTCGGCGCAGAGGGTTGAGGGCCGGGCGGCGGCGCGGGCGGCGGCTCAGGAACCGTCCTATAAGGAACGTATGACAACGGTTCTTTGCCAGGCGCCGATTTGTCTCTCGCTGAATCAGTGTCCGCTTTCGGCGGGGCCGCATCGGGCCGGCTCACGGGCGGCGCCGGTGGCGTAGGAACCGATTTCGCCGCCCTGGGCGGGGACTCGCGGTCGAGCAAGCGATCAGTTACATCCGAGCCGGCGTGCGAAGTGGTCTGCGGCACTTTATCAACATGAAGTGAGGCGCGCTTTTTCATCGTTCGATCTCCCCGGCCAGCGCCCGGTAATCTGCCGCGCTGGCGCTGTCACTGGCATAGGCCAAAACGCTCTGGCCGGTGATCGGCGCTTCCTTCAACCGCACATTGGCGTGAATGATCGTCTCAAACACCGGCGCCGATTGCCCGAAACTCGCGCGCGCCGCGTCCACGACTTCGCGCGCGTGTAGTGTCCGCAAGTCGGCCATCGTCAACAAAATGCCGCGCACCTTCAAATTCGTGTTGGCGCGCTTTTGCATTTTCGCAATCGTATTCAACAACATGTCCACGCCTTTGAGCGCCAGATAATCCGCCTGCAACGGAATAATCACTTCTCCGGCGGCGGCCAGCGCGTTCGCGTTCAATATACCCAGCGACGGCGGGCAATCGAGCAAAACGTAATCGTAACCCTCCGCAAACGACGATATGCTATCGCGCAATGCGAACACACCCAACGGCTCACGCGTCAAATCCAATTCGGCTTGCGATAGCTCGATGTTCGCCGGAAGCAAATCGAGCCCGGCGCCCGTCTCCAGCAGCAGACCGTCAACCGGCTCATCCTCGCCCTTGGCCGTTGCCAGCAGCGCGTTGTAAATAGTTTTTTGCAGCGAGTCCGCGGTCAAACCCAATGACAGCGTCAAAGACGCCTGCGGATCAAGATCGATCAACAGCACGCGCCTGCCGCGCTCCTTCAACGCCGCGCCCAGATTGATCGTCGTCGTGGTTTTGCCAACGCCGCCCTTTTGATTGGTGATTGCGATCATTCGGGTCATAGAGTCTAGTTTACACCAGATTCACGGCGGCGCGACCCGCATCGTTCCGAGCGCCGCCGCGTCGCCGCCATCCGTTCGTGGCAATCGGGCTATGTCCGGCAGGGTATACACGCCAACTTCCAAACGGTACTCGCCCGGCGCAGCGCCCTGCGGAATCGCCGCGCGATGAATTTGCGCGAACACATCGCCCGCGCGCCAATTCCAGGCCGGGGCCTGCAGGCGGTCATCACCCGTGATCAGATTCCCATTGGCGTCGAGAACGTGCAAAAATAGCGCCGCCTCTGGCGCATAATTGACCGGCGATCTGGGACCCAGCGCAGCCGGATCGGTAATCCGCCAGAAGGTGATCGTGGACGCCGACTCTCCAATGCGCGCCGCCGCCGGACTCTGGAAGGCAACCAACTCCACCGCGCCGCCGAAATTCACAGGCGGGTTTGCCACCGTTAGCGAACCATCGGCCATCCACACGTCGAGAACCTTCTGCGGATTCCAGATCAACGTGTCGAAATACGGATCAACATCGGACTCGCGGACAATGTGCCGCTCGGCATCGGCCAACGGTAAATGCGCGGCGAAGATCGGATCAGGGTAAGCATTGGCCGGAACGACAAGCAAACTTTGCTCCGTTTGCGGAAAAACAAACGCCATGCGCGCGTCGAACCAGCGCACGTTCAAATCGTCGCGGCGCAGGCGCAGATCGGCGATGAACGGATCGTGCGGCAGATCGGGGAACGGCGATGACAGCGTCACCAGGCCTTGAAAAGACGTGTCGCGCAAAAACGCCGTCACCCCGCGCAAGCCGGAGAAATACGCGGCGCGAGTCTCCGTCGAGTTCGCCCAGCGATCAAAATAATCGCGATAAGTGATGATCGCCGTCGCCCCAACCAGAACCGCAAACCCAATCCAAAGAACTTTACCACTGAGAACACGGAGAGCACCGGGAGTCTTTTTGCCTTCTCCGTGTTCTCTGTGCTCACGGTGGTGAGCCAAAACCTCGACCGCTAACGCAGGCAGGAGGAACACAACACCCTGCGCCGTGATAGCGTGCAGTGTCATCGTGAACGCGCCGACGGCCATCGCCGGCGCGAAGGCCGCGCCGAACCACAAGAGAACAAAGGCGCACGCCGGTTTCCGCCAATGCCACAAACAGAACAGCACGCCGCCCACGAACAGCGCCGCCGTAAACGGATCGAGCACCGGCCGGCCGGGAATGTTGTACGTAATGAACGGATCGCCTTTGACAAACAGCGCGCCCAAGGCTTCCAAAGAGTTGCCAATTAATGGGCGAAGATCGCCGCCCACCGCCGCCGTGAGCGGGCCGGCTAGCGTGCCAGTGCGCCCCCACGCGGCCGGGCTGAGCAAATGCGGCAAGGCCAACCCCGTTCCGGCAAGCAAAGAAACGGCGAATTGACCGAGTCGGCGGCGCGGGCCGAAGAGGAGGAGATACAGAAAAAAGATCGGGAGCGATAACCACGCCCCGCGGGAGGCTTCGTACGTGATCAGCGATCCTGCCAAGCAAAGGGCGAATCCGATCCATGCGGCTGTTCGGGCAGTTGGAACTGCACGGCCGGAAAACAAGCCCACCCACATCAACCACATTGCCGCCGTAAAGAGCGCCGGCGCCGGACTGTTGTTGAGCGCGAAGCGGCTGCTCATCTGCGGCCAAAAGCTCACGGCCACCAGCGCGGCTCCGCCCAACCCGACCGCGCGCCCGAACGCCGCCCGGCCCCATAGAAATGTGAATAGCACGAGCATCACGCCCCAAAAGGCTTGATGCGCGCGGAGCGCCCAATCGCTTTGGCCGACCAACCGCATCACAAGAGCGGCGGCGTATTTTGTGAACGGCTCATTGGCATACCCGTACGGCGCGTCAATTTCGAACGGCGCGCCATTCGCAATCTGCCGCGCAAAAAACCCGACAGCGGCTTCGTCGTGCGTCAGCCCAGGCGGAATTTGATCGAGGGTGTGGAAGCGGAAGAAGACGGCGGCGAGGAGGAGGGGGAAAACAAGAAACCGAGGGAAACGTAGAAATTCAGGCGATTCGTGATGCGTGAGGCGTGAGGCGTGACGTGAATTGATCATCTGGATTGCCGGCATTCGTTCTTTTCTTTACTTATTCTATTGCCAACACACCCGCGATCAATTCCTCAATATTCACGCCCGCGCGTTCTGCTGACAGTCTGACGAGAAACTCTACATTCCCTGCCGGCCCGACAAGGGGGGAACGAATCAGTCCGCGTGGGCCGAGTCCAATGTCCGTAGCGAAACTCAATACATCGGCTAACACCTCACGGTGAACTTGTGGATCACGCACCACGCCTTTCTTGCCTACGCGTTCACGACCGGCCTCAAACTGCGGTTTGACCAACGCGACGATTTCGCCGTTGGCTTCCAGCCAGCCCTGCGCCACAGGCAATAATATTTTCAAAGAAATGAAAGAGGCGTCTATCGTCACCAGCCGCACGCGTTCTGGCAGATGCTCCACGTAGCGCGCGTTGGTGTTTTCCATAACGATCACGCGCGGATCGTTACGAAGCCGCCAGTCGAGTATGCCTTCGCCCACGTCCAACGCATATATTTTGGCCGCGCCGCGCCGCAGCAAACAATCGGTGAAGCCGCCGGTGGACGCGCCCACATCGGCGCAGACCCAACCGGCCACGTTCACTTGAAACGACTCGAGAGCGGCATCCAATTTATCTCCGCCGCGACTCGCAAAACGCGGACCGGCTTTGAGCTCAATGGCGGCGTCGGCGGCAACCAGCGCGCCGGGTTTATCGGCCAGTTGCCCGTTGACCCGCACCTCTCCGGCCATGAGCAAGCGCCGCCCCTTTTCCCGCGATTCAACCAGGCCCCGCTCCACCAGAAGGGTATCGAGCCGGACACGCGCAATTGCTTTTCCACGCTTAGCCACAAGAGCAGATTATAATACCCTGCATGTTGAAAGCTCTGTTGAAATCCATGCGCCCGCGGCAGTGGGCAAAAAACGTGGTGGTGTTCACGGCGTTGGTCTTTGACGTGAAGCTGTTTTCGCCGGTGTATCTGGGCCGCACCGTCGCCGCGTTTGTCCTGCTGTGCCTGTTGGTCGGAGCAGTCTATATCGTCAACGATTTGGCCGATATTGACCAAGACCGCCAACATCCAACCAAACGCAACCGTCCCATCGCGGCCGGCCGCTTGTCGAAAGTGGCGGCGGCGGCGGCGGCGGCGGCGTTTGTGCTGGCCGCTTTGATCGGCGGGTTTGCGCTCAACCCGTTCTTTGGCCTGCTGGCCTTGCTCTATTTTGCCGTCAATCTGTTTTACAGCCTGTGGCTCAAAAACGTGGTCATCGTAGATGTGTTGATCGTGGCGGCGGGGTTCGTGATCCGGGTGGGCGCGGGCGCGGCGCTGGTAGATGTGAAACGATTCTCGCCCTGGCTTTACGTGGGCATGACTCTGCTGGCGCTCTTTCTGGTGTTGGGCAAACGCCGCCGCGAAATCGCCATGCTGGGCGATCAAGCCATCAACCATCGCGCCGTGCTGGCCAATTACAATCTGGAGTTCATCGATCAGATGATTGGCGTGGTGTCGGCTAGCGCCATCATCGCCTATTCGTTCTACACTTTTTCGGCGGAGAACTTGCCCCAGAATCATCTGATGATGCTGACCATTCCGTTCGTGATGTACGGCATCTTCCGTTATCTTTATTTGATCCACGTGCGGCACGAAGGCGGCTCGCCGGACGAATTGGTGTTCAAAGATATGCCTCTGCTGATTGACGCCATTCTGTGGGCAGTGATGGCGGTAGCGATTCTTTATTTCGCCTAATGGTAACTGCTCAGGTAGGCCGTCGATTTACCGCAGAGAACGCGGTGTTCGCAGAGATTTTCTCGCAATTTCTCCGCGATCTCGGCGCACTCGGCGGTGAAATCAGAGCGGGCTGTAGTTACGCCCAATGAAGGTTACCGCGCAGGCGCCGGGGAAAATTATTTTGTTCGGCGAGCACGCCGTGGTGTATGGCCGCCCGGCGATTGCCGTGCCGGTGGCTCAGGTGAATGTCCTGGTCACGGTCGAGGCAGCCGGTGGCGGCGTCACGGTAGAATCACGGGAGAGAGGCAGACAAACGCCGATGGGCGATCTGGCCGATGATGATCCGTTAGCGGCGATCATCTCGCGCGCGTTGCGGTCGCTTGACATCCCCGATTCTCCCAACATCAAGATCACAATCGAATCGACCCTCCCGATTGCGGGCGGACTCGGAAGCGGCGCGGCGGTTTCGACGGCCATCGCGCGCGCGCTGGCGAAATACTTCGGGCGCGAGTTGACTGCGCCGCAGATTTCGGCGATGGTGTACGAAGTGGAAAAGATTCATCACGGCACGCCGTCCGGCATTGACAACACGGTGATCGCGTTTGAACGGCCGGTGTATTACGTGCGGCCTCACGTCATTGAAACCTTCTCTGTCCCCGTTCCCTTCCGGCTCGCCATTGCCGATACGGGCATTGCCAGCCCGACGAAAATTGCGGTGGGCGATGTGCGCCAAGCGTGGGAGGCCGACAAAGCGAAATACGAATCGCTGTTTGATCGCTGTGGCGATATTGCCGAGCAAGCGCGAGCATTAATTGAGTGCGGGCAACCGGGGGAACTCGGCGCGTTGATGAATGAAAATCACAAAGTTCTGCGCGAGATGGGCGTATCGTGCGCCGAACTGGAGACGCTGGTGACTGTTGCGCTCGAGGGCGGCGCGGCGGGCGCAAAACTCAGCGGCGCCGGGCGCGGCGGGAATATGATTGCGCTGGTGACGGAAGCGAACGAAGCGAGCGTGCGCGATGCGCTGCTGCGGGCCGGAGCAAAACGCGTGATTGCGACACAGATTGAAAAGACGATCTCTTAATCACGAATAGCACGAATGGACGAATAGCACGAATTCATCTTCGTTTTATTCGTCTCATTCGTCTATTCGTCTCATTCGTGATAAGTCTTATGCCCCACCCAACAGTGTTCCTAAAACTCGGCGGCTCGCTCATCACCGACAAGAACCGCGAGCATACGGTTCTGCCGGACGTGCTGGCACGGTTGGCAGACGAAATTGCCGGAGCGTTGAACGCCCGCCAGGAACTACGATTGATCGTCGGGCACGGCTCCGGATCGTTTGGGCACACTTTGGCGAAAAAATACGGCACGCGGCAGGGCGTTAAGACGCCGGAGCAATGGCGGGGCTTTGCGGACGTGGCGCAAGTAGCGGCGCGTTTGAATCGGCACGTGTTCGACGCGCTGAGGGCGGCCGGCGTTCCCGCCGTCAACGTTCAGCCGTCGGCGTCGGCGGTATGCCGAGATGCGGTGATCACCGACATGGCTGTGACCCCGATCAAAAACGCGCTCGACCACGCGCTCGTGCCGCTGGTGATGGGCGATGTGGCAGTTGACGAAGTGCGCGGCGGCACGATTGTTTCTACGGAAGATGTGTTCAAATATTTGGCCGCGCACGCGCAACTGCGGCCGTCACGGATTCTACTGGCCGGTATCGAGCGCGGCGTGCTGACCCGTTGGCCCGACGGCGATGTGATTCCGTTGATTACAGCGGCGAACATTGAAAGCCTGCGCCCCGCCCTGCGCGGCTCGCACACCGCCGACGTAACAGGCGGCATGGAAAGCAAAGTGCTGGAAATGCTGGCGCTGGCGCAATCCGTGCAGGGGATGACGATACGAATTTTTTCGGGGAACGAGGCGGGGATGGTAGAGAGGATGCTAGCGGGAGAGAGCGAGGGTGGAACAAAGATCGCGGCATGACGCTCCCATACACAGTAGATCATGAAGCGTCCTGAGCGGAGCGGCGGTGGCGTTCCGCCGCGTAGTCGAAGGATGCGGCGAAGACGTATTTTCCGCTGGAAACGCACCCTTCGACTACGCGCCACAAAAGGCGCGGCGCTCCGCTCAGGGTGCTGGTTGCCTTTTCGTGATCTGCTGATACAGAGTATGGGAGTGTGGGAGTATCATTGCCCCGTGCTAAATGCCTCCAACAAAGGCAATATGACATCCATTCTAGGTTTTAGCACCTGCGCCCCGTTGGCATTCAACGGCTCGACGGCTTTTTGATCGATCACGATTCGGGTAATAGCATCGGCAGAGATTTGCGGGCCGACACAGCCGAGCAACCCCACTTCTTCCAGAGTCAAATCCGTCCGTACCGATTGATAAATTAACTGCGCCAACGACGGCAGAACGACGAGGGTCTCCGGCGTGAGCAGTTTGTCGCGCACGGCCATCATCACCTGTTGTTGGCGGCGCATGCGGCCAAAGTCGCTGTCCTGGTGACGCGTGCGGGCATACATCAACGCCGTCCGGCCATCCATATGCACCAACCCCGCCGGAATCTCCAGCACCAGCGTGCCGCCTTCGTCGTCCGGATACTTCGGGTCGCTGATCGCTCTCTTTACTTCAATATCAACGCCGCCAATCGTGTCAACCGTGTTTTCAAACACCGAAAAGTTGAGCACCACCGTGCGATCAATGCGCAAGCCGAGTATTTGCGAAATGGCGTAGGCCTCAAACGCCGCCCCGCCCCCAGGATAACCATACTGCTGGCCCAGCGCATAAGCGGTGTTGATTCTATTTTCAACGGTCGGCTGGTCGCCGTAAGCCGGGATTTGCACCCACAGGTCGCGGGGAATGGAAAGCACCTGCGCCGTGCGGTCGCCGAAGTTCACGCCGACCACCGTCAGCGCGTCGGCGCGGGCGGCGCGGTCGTAATTGGCCGAGCGCCCATCCATGCCGACGATCAAGATATTCATCCGCCCAGGCCCCTCGCACGATGAGGGAAACGGCGCGGCTTCGGGCAGAACCGGCGTGGGTATCGGAGTCGGATCAATCGGCGCAGAGTAGTAGCCGGTGGGGCGCAGAACGGGCGTGGGGGTGTGCGTCGGCGGGCGCGGGTCGTCGAGAATCGGCGTCACCGTCACCGGATCGATAGCGATGATGTCGGCCAACGAAGCAAACGTGGGCGTAGCGGACGATGCCGCATCGTTGGTGTGAGGGAGATTCACCACCACCGTGGCCGGGCCGGCGCGGCGCGCGGCGCGGCTGATCAGCGCCAGGCCGGTCATCATCAAGAGCAGGCCGCCGCCCACAACGGCGACGAAAGCCAGAAGTGTGAACACGCCGCCGCGCGGCCTGAGTTGTTTGGAAAACTTCATAGGCTACAAATATTTCTCCACAGCCCAACCTCCGGCGCGCATCACCTCCGGCAGAATAGCCGCGTCACCCGGATGAAACACCAGCCGGTTGTGGCCTGTCAACGCGTCCAGCACATCGCCGACGAGATCGGCAAGATAAACGGGGCGGTTGAGGGCGCGGGCGATGTCCAATGGAGACACGTCGTCGAGGCTAATTCCCTGCGGGTGATCGAACATCACGCGGGGCAAGACCACGAACTCGCCAAGATCGCAGTCTTTCAGTTGGGCGATGACATCATTGCCCATCAACAAACCGGCAACGGTGATTGTGTCGCCCAACCGGTCGTTGATGACCGGAGCGACCGCCAATTGCGTTCCGGCCATCTTGTCAAATTCGCCTGCCGCCTTCGCCAGCACCGGCGCGAACAGTGTACCCGTCGCCAACGTCGCTTTTGATTTTGGGACTCTGGATTTGAGATTTTTGATTTCGCGCTTCACGCGCCGCCAATCATTCAGAAACCCCCTCACCTGCCCCAGACCGTTCTCTTCCAGTTGCAGACCGTGCAGATTCTTTTTGGGCGGCAAAGGACGGCGGGTCACCAGATACCATTCGTCGGTGGCGTACACAAAACGCGCGCCGAGTTTTTCTTGGCAGCGGGCTTGCCACTTTTCGACCGTATCCAAAACGATATTTGCCTCTGCAACCGTGTTCGGGCGATGACCGTATTTATGGTGTTTGGTCAAACCGACCGGAACGACGCAAACCGATTGCACGGTGGAATGCAGTTTCATTAAGTCGCGAATGGATCGCTCCATGATCTGGCCGTCGTTGAGGCCTGGGGTGATCACCAACTGCGTATGGCACTGGATGTTTTGCTTGCGAAGCCAGCGCAGTTGCTCCAGAACGTCGGGCGCATTTTTGTTGGCCAGGCAAGCGCGGCGGGCGGTCAGATCGGTGGCGTGCACGGATACGTAAAGCGGAGAGAGGCGTTGCTCCGCAATCCGGCCCCAATCATGTTGAGTCAAATTCGTGAGCGTGACGAAGTGGCCGTAGAGAAATGAGTAGCGGTAGTCGTCATCTTTGATGTACAGCGTCCGGCGCATGCGCGGCGCGGTTTGGAGCACAAAACAGAACGGGCACAGGTTGTTGCAACGACGGATGTCAATGTCGAAGGTGGGGTGAGTGAATTCGATGCCCAAGGGTTGTAGTTCACGCCGGGCGCGTGACACGTGATGCGTGACACCGTTCCGGCGGAAGGTCATCTCGACCTGATCATCAGCCGCGTAGAATTGAACGTCAATTACGTCTTCGACGGGGTGGCCGTTGACGGCAACCACTTCGTCGCCCGCCTGGAGGCTGAGAGCAGCGGCGAACGACGCAGGGGATACTGCGGCGATTCGCCCCGTATACAACGAGGTCACATCGTACATTGTCGCTATCGCCATATGAATCTAGCTGAGTCCTGGTTGCGGATGCGGCCAATCGGAGTAGAATGTTGCTCATTCCGCTCGAAACGCCGATATGCCATTCCAAATTGTCAGCGACATCACTCACATTGAAACCATCGCCGTGAGCAACGCCATTCGAGAGATCGGGCGGCTGCGAAAGCGTTACGGCAAGGGACGCTGGCGGAAGATGAAAGGAATTGCTCTCGTACAGCTCGCCAGTGGTAGAATCAGGCGTACGGAACTTCACTGGTATGAAGCGCACGGCATAGGCCGCAAAGAAATCAAACGCAAGCGTTATTTGGACTAGACCAATGAGACGATACAAAGCTCCTGTCTTCGCCGTGTGCGTCAATAACTCGGAGTATCCCGTATCTCTGGAGTTACACAAACTATACCGTGTTCTGCCCGACGAGGACTCTGCTCAAGACGGCGATCTGCGCGTGGTAGACGAAAGCGGCGAGGACTATCTCTATCCGGCGGATTATTTTGTCATCCTTGAGATGCCGCGCCGCGCCGAGCGCACCTTGAATGTTTTATTCACACGGCTGCCGGCTAGAACCAAGAACGCCTCAAAATCCGGTCCGGTGAGAATGCGGGGCATGAAGGGCAAGGCATCCGCCCGAGGCGCTCGCGGAGAAAACCGGCGCTCCAAGACTCAAGCCAAAAGCAACCAGAAAGCGGCCGCGTAGCCGTTCTCTACTCAATCGTGTCCCGCGTCGCCCTCTCCAGATCCGAATAGTTCCCTCTCAACATCTCCGGTAGCATCGCCGCCAGAATATACATCGCCTCGTCGGTCATCCGGCGGAGTTGCTCTCTCGGCAGGCGGCCTTGAATCTTTTTGAATCGGAACGCTTTGCCCAACCGCACCACTGCGCCAGGCTGCGCCCAACGCTTTCTGCTGATCGAGGGGAATCCGCGTGTGCCTTCGATAGCAACCGGGATTACGGGCGCGCCGGATTTGTAAGCCAAATAGGCAATGCCTTCTTTGGCGCTGCTCAAGACTTCCTGCCGCGTGCCTTGCGGCGCCACCAACACTATCTCGCCTGCTTCCAGCACCGCCAGCGCGCGCGTCAACGCTTCTCGATCCACTTCGCCGCGCCGCACCGGAATCACGCCCCACAACAACGGGAAGATTCCCAAGATAGGAATCCGATACACTTCGATTTTTGCCATCGGCACGATGTTACGCGGCAAGTTGCCCAGCACCACAATCGGATCAATGAAGGCGATATGATTGATCATGAGGATGGCCGGGCCGGCGGCCGGCACGTTTTCCAGCCCCTCAATTTTGTCTATCTTCGCTAGCCAGCGCCAGGCAATGTTGTCAGTCGCCCAGCGCAGAACGCGCCGCACCGACTCGTGACTGGCGTGATCGTATTGGCGTTGGCTTCTTGCGGATCGTGAATTGCGAATTGTGGATTGTTCAGCGGCCATAAAAAGACTCTGCGAACTCTGCGCCTTCTCTATAGAATTGCCTTGAAGAAACTACACCGACCGCGAAGATTCTGATCCACGAAGACACACGAAAGAGCACGAAGATTCTGAAGCCCCTTCGTGGCTCTTCGTGTCCTTCGTGGATTCCTTCGGTTGCGGCGGGAAGCCGCGCTATGTCTCTGCGGTGACATCACACGTAAACCCCCCGATACTCCGGCGGCAGCAATGCGGCAATGCGCCGCATGATCACATCGGCGGCGTCGCGGCGAGCGCAGTCCGGCGGCAGGGTGAACGGCGCGCCGAAGGTGAGTGTAACACAGGGGCGTCGCAGGCGAAGCCAACTCGCGTAGATTCTTTCCGTGCCGGTGATAGCGATGGGCAAGATAGGCACGTTGCTATGCAGGGCAAGAAAAGCCGCGCCGCTTTTGGCGCGTTGCAGAGCGCGGGTCTTGCTCTCACGGCCTTCGGGCGCGATGAGCAGCGCCCGGCCCGATTTCAAAATTTTCACGGCGGTGTAGAGCGTCGCCCGATCCGGCTCGCCGCGCCGCACGGCGATCATGCCGTAGGCCCAGGCGATCTGCCCGGCGAGCGGCCACCACAGGATTTCCGACTTGCCGATCACTTCAATGTTGCGCGGCGCGAAACCGATCACCATCATCGGATCGGCGTCGCCCAAGTGATTCATCACCAACAATAGCCCGCCTGAGCGCGGAATGTTGTCAAGCCCGCACACGTCGAGCCGGAGGAGGGCATGGCAGGCCAGTCGGAAGAGACGGCGAATTGCGGAACGAAACACGTATTATCCGTATACCCCGCGATATTCCGGCGGGAGTAGATCGGCGATGTGGCGCATGATCAGCGTCGTGTATTCGGTCAGGCGCTTGTGGCGGTCGGCGCGGGA
>CAYYCF010000022.1:0-16464 GCA_964470235.1 uncultured Anaerolineales bacterium
TACAACATTCGCAGGCCCCATCACATCACCAGTAGTTTTTTTGCCGCCGGATATGACAGCGTAAGCCACACTACGTGGAATCCGACCAATGCTGCCGCCGCTCCCAGACTTCCCCAGCGTGGAACTGCCAACAAGAGGAATAATATCATTACCAATGACGTGATGATGTTGATAGTGGTTAGCTGTTTGGCCCGCCCGGCCGAAAGCAGGACGCTCGGTATCCACAAGCCTATGACCCACACATTCGTCAAGATAACGATCTGGAAAACGGGAATGGCGGGTACGTAGTCCGCCCCAAAAATGAATGGGATCAGCCATGACGAAACAGCGTACGCGCCGACGACCGAAACCACCAGACCGGCGATCACGCCGCGCATGAGCCGTTGCACCATCTCGCGCACTCGCGCCGGGCCTTCGGTTTGATACAACCGGGTCACTTCGGGGTACAGGGTATCGTAGATCGGATTCGTCAGTCTGCCGAAGAATGAGGCGAGTTGTTTGGCCAGCCGGTAGATGCCTGCTTGCGCGGGAGTGGCCAACCATCCCAAGACCACCATATCGGCGTTGCCCAGCGCGATCTTGCGAATAGCGTCTACGTTCATGCTAAACAACATGACCCAAATCTCGCGCCAATAGCCGCGCAAGGTATTGAGGTCGGCGGCGAACCAACTCCCTTTGAATCGTTTTTGCAGATCGCGCCGCGCCATGATCGCCAGCGCCAGAGTCTGGCACAGTTTCACGACGGCGGTGGCCAGGATCAACCCGCCGACCCCGGCGTGCAACGCCAAGGCCAACATCCAGAAAACAAAAAGCGCAATGGCCGACGCCACGTTGTAAGCCGATATGACTTTGAAGCGATCAAAGACGCGCAACACGGCCATCCAAACGCTCATGCTCATGCCCATCAACATATTGAACGCTTCCAACCGGATCAGGTCCGCGCCGTCGGGCCGCGCTTTGAGCACAAAACTTGCGGCCAGGCCCGCGCTGGCCGCGACCACAAAAAACGTCACAACGCCGACGATGAAATCTATCAACAAACAAAGCTTGAGCAAGGCCAGGGCGCGAGGCTCATCCTCGCCAATCATGAACTGGCTGAAATACTTGATCACCGTTTCCCACAGACGAAACGCGATGATTTGCCCGATCAGCCCGACCCAACTGATGACGATGCCCCAGGCGCCGTAATTCTCCACACCCAGCAAGCGGGTGACCAGCGGAAATTGCACCGCCCCGATCAACGTCACCACCGTTTCTGCGCCGAACAACAGCGAGGCGTTTTTGACTAAGCGTTTGAGGGAGGCATCGCCTATCCATGCGCCGATGCGGGCGCGAATTTTTCTAATCATTTGCAAAATTCAAGATTGATCGCGCCCTGTTGTCCCAAGTGTAAGCTTCAACGTCGCGCCGGGCTTGGGCTGCGAGCCGGCTCGCCAGTGAATCGTCGGCCAGCAACCGGCGGAGTCCGTCAGCCAACGAGTTGGCGTCGTCCGGCGGGACCAGCACGGCATTTTCCTCACAAAGCACTTCGCGTAACGCCGGAAGATCACTGGCCACTATCGGCCTCTCGGCGGCCATGTATTCAAACAGCTTCAACGGCGACATCCAATCCGTCGTCACGCCGCCGGGAGCGACCGTGCGCCGCGAGTATGGCATCGCCAACACATCCGCCGCCGCGAGATACAGCGGCACCTGAGTCGGCGGGCGGTGGTCTTCAAAGCGGACGTTGGCCGTGCCGACTTTCACCGCATAGTCTTTCAATCGCCGCGCCGCAGCCTCGTCTTTGCCGCCGACGATCACCAACAGCGCGTCCAATTCCTTGACGGCGACGATCAACTCTTCGAGGCCGCGCCCGGCGTACAGCCCGCCGGTGTATACGATCAGCCGTTTGTCCAGCGGCAAGCTCAACCGCCGGCGCGCATCGGTTTTCGAAAGTTCCGCGACGAAACGCGACAAGCTCACGCCATCGGGCGCGGCCATCACTTTTTCCGGCGGCAATCCCATGTCGGCATACAACTCTTTCAACGCGCCGCTGATCGCCACCGTGCCGGCAATGTGATTCAGCGCCCAACGGCGAAACGCGCGCGCGGCGGATGTCACCGGGAACGTGTGCGCTTCAAAAAACATTCGCTTGCGCGCCGACGGCAGGGCAAGGGTCATCAGTGCCAGCGCGAACGGGTCACGCGAATAATACAGGTCAGCGGGCGAGCGCGCGATCATTCGGATGAGCGCGAGGGCGAACGTCATTGCCTGCAAAAGAAAAATCGGGCGCTCCAACCATACTCGCCCGCCGCTCAAGTGAAACAAATCCACGCAGGGAACGGCGACGCGAGTGAACACGCGCGGCACACCGTAGTATTCCCACAAATCGACCGAATCGAATTCAGGCAGGTTGCGCCGGGCGGGATGATACAGCGTCACCTCCGCCCCGGCCGCCGCAAACGCCGCGCACATTTGCACGGTCTGCATGGCGTTGGCACGCTCGGAGGGGATGCGGGCGTTGGTGATGTAAGCCAGCTTCATAAATCCCAAATCCCAACTTCCAAATCCCAATCCATTGCCTATATTCCCTTCTGGGCAACGTACTTGAAGAACCACACTTGAAACGTGAGAAGTGACCACAATTGATTCATGTGGTACGCCCGATTGTTGACGTGCGCGGTTAGCAAACTCCCGACCGCATCGGGCTGAAAGCAGCCGCTTTCGCGCAGAGACTCTGCCGAGAGCATTTTCTCCGCCAGCGGGCGCAGTTCGCCGCGCAACCATTTGGACGCGGGCGAAGCAAACCCCATCTTGGGCCGCGTGGCAATAGCGGCCGGGATGATGTCCGCAAACGCCCGTTTGAGCAAATACTTGCTCACGCCGCCGCTCAGTTTGTAATCGAACGGCAACCGCGCCGCGAACTCCACGAGGGGGTGGCTGAGAAACGGAGCGCGAGTCTCGATGGACGCGGCCATTGCGGATTTATCCATCCGCATGTTTGATTCTTCGGCCAGCCAAAGTTTGAGATCGGCGGTCATCAGCCTGTCCTGAAACACGGGCGACCCGCCGCGCCCTACGAAAGGGCCGATCACTTCTTCGAGCAATCGCGGATACGATCCTAATCGCGGATACAATCCGCTCCTACTGCACAACAATCGCTTTTTGTCGGCGTCCGAAAATACCGTGTGCCAGCCCAAATAGCGCTCTACCGGCGAGCCCACCGCAGCCTTGTCGGCTAATTTCGCCGCGCCACCGCCGAGCCGCCGCAGGAATGGCGAAACGACTCTTTCCCGCAAATTTTCCGGCAGACGTTGATATTGACTCACGCGCGCGTCAAGCGCATAGCGCTCGTATCCGGCGAACAACTCGTCGCCGCCGTCGCCGGAGAGCAGAACTTTCAACCCGTCGGCGCGGGCTTGGCGCGAGACCAGATACGTCGCCAGCGCGTTAGGGTTGGCCAGCGGCTCGTCCATCTGCGCCATCACCATCGGGATCATCCCGGCGATGCGGTCGCCGCGCGAAAGCACCACCGGATGATGGTTCGTGCGGAAAGTTCGAGAAGCCAACTGCGCGAACCCGGCGTCGGTGTTGAATTTTTCGTGGACGGACTCATCAAACCCCACCGAGTACGTGTCCACCGGCCGGCCCATCGCACGGCTCATCAACCCCACCACAAGAGTCGAATCGACTCCGCCGGAAAGATACGCGCCCAGCGGCACGTCGGACATCAAGCGTTCTTCGACAGCCTGGGTGACGAGACGGCGCAGTTCGGCGGTTGCTTCGCGCTCGTCGGGGCGAGTCGTCGGCGACTCGATGGTCACATCCCAGTACGGCTCGACGCAGACGGATTGCCCACGCGCGATCAACCGGCAGCCGGGCGAGAGTTTTCGGATGCCCTTGAACATCGTGGTCGGGGCCGGCACGTAGCCGAGGGTCAGATAAAGATCAAGCGCGGCTTCGTCCACTTCCGGTGAAAGGCGCGGGTGTTTGAGCAAGGCTTTGATCTCGGAAGCGAAGATCAATTCGCCGGGAAGTTCGACGTAATAAAGCGGCTTCTCGCCCAGCCGGTCGCGCGCCAGAAAAAGCGTTTCCGCCTTCGCGTCCCACACCGCAAAGGCAAACATACCGCGCAGGCGAGTCACAGCATCCACGCCGTACTGCTCGTAGGCGTGAACGATCGTTTCGGTGTCGGATCGGGAGCGGTAAACGTGCCCCGCCGACTCAAGTTGCGCGCGCACGTCGGCGTGGTTGTAGATTTCGCCGTTGTACACAATGACGGCCGATCGGTCTTCGTTGTAGATCGGCTGGTCGCCCGTTTCCAAATCCACAATGCTCAAGCGGCGCATGGCGAGGCCGATGCCTGGCGCGAGATGCGCGCCCGCGCCGTCCGGCCCGCGATGAACAATGGCGGCGTTCATTGCGGCCAGAGTCCGCTCGTCGGGGAGTGAGTTGTCGAAACGGCGAATGCCGCAAATGCCGCACATATTAATTCCCCCTCACCCCCGACCCCTCTCCCCCGCAAAGCGGGGAGAGAGGGGAGATGAAGGAATAGCGCAAACTGCCTATCTGAGGGGAACGTTTTGCAGCCTCACCCACTCGTCGCCAGACTGCGTTCCATCGGACAACGTTACAGGCAGGCGCTCGCCGGTAGCGGGGTCGTAAAAACCGGTGGTCAGCGCATACGTTCCCGCCTCGAGTGAAGCGAGATCGAGCGCGATGGTTTCGCTAAACACTTCATTGGGAGCCCACCACGAAGTGTAATATTGATAATGGCCCGGCGCACTATCCACCTGCGCCACGACCTGCCCATCCCGCCAGACGTGAACGAAGTATTTGTAATCGCGCGCGATCTGGCCGAGCGCTTGCCAATTCAAAACAAGTTGAAGCGTTCGGCCCGATTGTTCCAGATCGTACCCCAGCAATTTGATCTCCTGGCCGAAAGTGGCGTTGACGGCGTGTGGCATTAGCGGCGGCTCGAAGTCGCGATCACGCGCCGTGATCTCGATGGCCGACCGATACGGCTCCCCGATCGTTTTCCCGTCCTCGTCAACCAGTTGCAGTTCGAGCGTGTATCCGCCCGCGCTCACGTCCGTAGGCAGCCGCAAGCGGTATTGCGCGTTGGCAAACACGCCCGCTCGCAGTTCAGCGGTTGTCTTCCCCTCGACAATATCGGTAATGGTTTCAAACACGGGCGCGCTATCCGCGCCGAGCAGACGCCAGCGCGCCCGTAGATCAACTGAGGGTTGTTGCGCAGTGTGCCACGTTGCAGAAATTTCCAGCGGCGGCCCTTGCACTTGCGGATCCGCCGTCGTCAACTCGTCCAACGACAGGCCATTATCCCACACGGCTAACGGCACAGACTGCCCGCGAATCTGAAGCCCCTGCTCGATACATCGTAACGCTAAGCAAGTACGATAAAATAGTCGTCTAAGGGAGAAACCCAAGCCTTGTCGGCCAAAAGCACTCGCCTTGTTTACAACGTAATAATGGCTTTCATCATCCTGTCCGCCACATGGTTGCGTATTGGCGATTTGTCGTCGCTACCGCCAGGACTTAGCAGTGACGAGTCGATGAACGCCAACGACGCTTTTCACATCTATCAGGTTGGCCCGGCTCGTTTTCCGTTCTACGAAAACTACGGCGAGCCTGAGCCACTCTTTCGCTTCATCCTCAGCGCATTCGTGCCGTTCTTGGGACCCCATGTCTGGGCATTCAGACTTGTTTCGGCGCTAATCGGAGTCGTCACCGTTGCGGCGGCATGCTGGGCCACGCGACAAGTTCTGGCCGGGCATAGTGTCGGTATACGCTGGGCGGCCAGCACGCTTGCAGCCGCCTCACTGGCGGCGGCGCTGGGGCATATCACCATCACTCGCAGTCTATACCGCGCCGCGCCTTTGCCTCTTTTCATTTTGCTCTTTATCGGCTTTCTGCTGCGCAGTCTGCGCAGCAGAAATTGGGCCGAGGCTGCCCTCAGTGGTTTGAGCCTCTCCTTGTGCTACTACACCTACACTGCCGGATTCATCATCCCACTGGCGTTCGGCCCTTTCATCCTTAGCTTGTTTCTTTTCGAGCGCAAGCCGTGGAAGGCATGGGCGACATCGCTTGCCATCGTCGGGCTGATCGCAGCCGTTGTATTAACCCCGGTGGGTTACTTGCTGATCAAAAGCCCTCAGCGCGTGCTGGGCCGCGCCGCCGAAGTAACCGGTACATCGGTCGTCGATGCGACTTCTGCCTTCAATACCATCTCGGACCGAATCCTCACAACCGGGCGAAACTTAGCCTTAGGCGCCTATTCGGTTCTGTTCATCAACGGCGACTCGAACGTGCAATACAACACCGACCGCGCCCCTGTCATCCCGTTCATGTTTCAGCCGTTGTTTGCGTTAGGTGTGCTAGCTTTGTTCACTCAATGGCGCCGCCCCCAGGCATGGCTGCTATTATCACTCATCTTCATCACCGCCGCACCGGCTGTCCTCTCTCAAGAGGCTGCGCATGGCCTGAGGATCACGGGCGCGTTCGGCATCTTTCCACTCATTGCCGGGGCGGGCGCTGGCGGCCTACTCAGTCTGGCTGCGCGCCAGCCAGTACGGTTGCGCGTCGCACTGCATACGCTTCTGGCAGTAGTAACGGTGTGGGGTATGGTTTGGGCGCGGCAGACGTACGTCAACTTCTGGGACAAGCCCTCTTCCATCGTCATGTTCGGTCGCGATCTCACTTACGGCGAATGGTTTTTTCGCCCCGACCAGCGTGATTTCGCCCAATGGATCGCTGCCCAACAGGCTCCTGTACTCGTGCCACTGGATCAACTCGTCCCGCAGACGACCCGTGCCTGGTTGTTGGCCTCGTATCCCAACGTAACAGCCGCGGACAATAACTTCACGATGCCGCCCGATACCCTAACGGTGATTCCCTGGGTGCTTGAACTCGGCGATTATAATCTGAATGCACGGCACTACGCACTACTACAAAATCACACCATCACCCTCCTGCCGCCCTTGACCGAAGAGACACATAATGCACTGGCTGCTAACCTCGCTTCGGCGCAACGGATTAACCGCCCGAACGGTAACCCGATGGCGAAGATTATCACGCCACCCACTGGATTTAAGTTTGGCTTCGAATCTCGCCGGGTGGCCGCTACCCTCGGTCAGCCCCTGGCGGCACAGGCGAACGGGCTCGTCGTCACCGGCTGGTGGGGGCCAAAGACGGTGTCCCGTGATTCGGAACAGACTGTCACCTACACGCTCGAATGGGCCACGCGCTACCCACAGCGGCACGACTATTATTCCTTCGTCGGGCTGCTCACCTACAACAACGAACGCAAAGCCGGGGTAGACGCCGAAATGACCCGCTGGTTGTACCCGACATGGACGTGGCAGCCAGACACCTCGACGCCTGTCACGTATACCTTCACTGTTCCGGCTGGCCTCGACCCTGGCGCTTACCGCCTGGCTCTCATCATGGATGACCAACTGACCACTATCGGCTGGGTAAAAGTGCCACAGGCTAATTTGCCCGCGCCGGACGCTGGCAACGTGCATCCCGATGCTGTATTCGATAACTCATTCACTATGTACGGGGCAAGCGCAAAAGATGAGGGGAATGGCAACGTCCGCATTTCGTTGTACTGGCAATCGAACGTCGAACGCTCAGTGACCGATGCGATCATCTTCATCCACGCCCAAACCAAAGATGGGCAGTTGGTTGCTCAGGCCGACGCGCAGCCGTGGCTGGGGCAATATCCCACATTCATTTGGTCGAAAGGTGAGCGAGTGCGGACGGATTACTCGCTTAACATTGGCAGTACGCCGATTACGGATGTGGAAGTATGGGTAGGGATGTACACCTTTCCAAGTCTCGTGCGGTTGACTGTGATACAGAACGACACACCCGTGAAAGACAACCGCTTGCACGTAGGAAGCTTAGTGGCATTGTTGGGCCGATAGCATCTACTCACACGGCCTGCTCGCAAATCGGCAGAGGCGATCATTTGATCTCAAACTCCAACAATAAGGTGCGGTTATCTTGAATCTGGTTCGGGCTTTTGGAGATGGCAGCTCGCTCGAAATTGGCTGACGAGTATAGTCCCATCCACAGCGCGTACTTTCCGGCGGCAAGGCTGCCGGCTGGGATTTCTATTTGCTCCTCAACCAGTTCACCCTCCTCCCAGATCGTAGGTGGATATGTGCCGCCAGTGAGAGGACGATCCAACTGGCCGACCAGTGACGTATTATCGGAGGCGGGCGTAAGGTGGAAGAAGCCTGTCCAGTTTTGTGAGGCGGGTTTCAGGCCGCGCCACCAAAGTGTAACCCGCAAGGGCTGCGAATCGGCAGGCAGAGAGTCCACGCGATAGCCAATCAACTCCAATTCATCAGCGAACTCGATCAGTGTAGGCGCGGCATCGGCAGGAAGTTGTATGGCCGGGCGCGATACCTTGAGATGCATCAGGTAAGCCCGGTCACCGGTCACATTCCCATTCTCATCAATCGTCCGGATTTGTGAAAGGTCATAAGGCGGATAAAAGCCCGCCTCAATACCATACGGGCCGGGCGAAAGGTCAGCAGGTAGTTGAATATCGTGCTGGCTGATAACTGTTTCGTCCAGCCGCCATTCATAGGTCCGATAGCCCTCCGACAACGGGTAACCGTCAACCTTGGCGATGGCATTTCCATCCCGGTCGAGTAGGTGGACGTATAGGATATAGTCTTCTTTCGCTTTTGCCATCGCCCGCCAATACAAGCTGACTCTCAACCGGCCGCCTGGTTCAAGTGACCGCTGGTTGTAGCTCACGCCGACGAGACAAAGGCCATTCTTGAAGCAGACGTGCTCGCCGAACTCCGGCTGGTATTCTTCCGCAAGAGAGAGTTGCCTCGGCGCAACCTCGCTGATATGGCCGATTTGAACGATTGATTCAACCCCGGAACCGTAAACCAGTGTGCTGTCATCCAACGCCGGTAGGAAAGAGGCAATGTTGGAGATGGGAGGCAAGATATAGGCAGTATCTCCTTCAAACAACACCCACTGTTGAGCGGGGTCGCCGCGCCAGGGGTCGCCACTGTCGTCATTAGGCAAAAAGATTTTCGCGCCGTGTTGAAGGACAGGCAATAATCGGCCCGAATTATCGAGCGCGCTTCTGGTTTGAAGGGCACGATTGGCGGTGAGGTATTTGATCACCGTTGTCGAGTAGTTTGAGAGAGGGATGAGATAAGCGTCAGAACTACTGGCAATCATCCGGGCCGTACCCGCGTCGATCCGCTTCAGCCAGATGTTTCCGCTCCAATATAATTTTCCCTGATTCAGATCGAGGGAGAAAAATTCTCTGGCCTGTTGAATCATCGTCAACCCGACAGCGGCCATCAACAGAAAGCCAACGATCCGGTTGACTCTTTCCCAGCGACGAAAGAGGCTCCAGAGTCCGACCAACCCCAGGCTAGCGATCCCGGCGACAAAGGGATAGGCGCCAATTAAGCGGAGTTCGTGCGGCCAATCGCGGTCGCCGGAGATAAGATCCGGCAGGATCATCACCAGCGCTCCGCAGATGACGAGTGGAACGAACCGCCGCCGGAACAAAATCACGCATGCGCCGACCCCCAAAAAGAATCCATAATAGAACAGCGGGCTCAATAGGGGTTCTTTGATCTGGTTGTACTGTCCGAACCACTGTGCCCCTAGCGCCTCGCCATACTTCGAGAACTTGTCGAGCAGTGCGCCAAACAGGCCTGCTTTGGCATACAGCGGGTTCTGAGCAATGCTTGCTTGACCGGCCCGCGCCAGAAATGTCGCCGGGTAGGTGGCATACCAGATGATCTGCGGCAGCAGAGCCACGACGACAGCGGCGGCATAAAGGCCCAGTCCCGCAAAGAAGGTCTTGTCTTTCCACCACTGCTTGGGGAGTCTGAGAAGCAAAACCAGGAACAACAGCAAAGGAAGAACACGCGCCGAAGGGTACGTGTACTGAGTCAGGCCGGCCAGTAGGCCCGCTGCAAGCCACAGGCCACGATGCCCGGTGCGCACGGCCCGCGCCAGCCCCCAGATCGCCGCCATCTGAAACACCATCTGGGTGCTGAACCGGAGGCCCATTCGATTGATCAAGGCTATCACTTGAGCGGCTGCCAATATGGCCGCTGCCAGG
The DNA here is from genome assembly GCA_964470235.1 of uncultured Anaerolineales bacterium. Classification (GTDB taxonomy): domain Bacteria; phylum Chloroflexota; class Anaerolineae; order Anaerolineales; family VGOW01; genus VGOW01. Next base: position 10,115 of record CAYYCF010000022.1, read on the forward strand.
ACAGCAATCTGCCGGCGCGTCGAGCGATCAAAACTGTCGTGTCCCAGCTCGACGAGGCAGGTGTACGTCATGGCGAAGCCCAGCAGGCTGTAGAGCGCAGAGGGCAAGCGCAGGGATAGAATTCGTTCGCCCAAGAGTTGAGTGGTTGCCGCCGCCGTGTATATGAACAACGGATCAGCGTTGCTGTTGATGGTGATGTAAAACGGCCATACGCCGTGGCGGAGCAACTTGAGCACGTCGAGGCCATCATGGGCCGCATCCGAGTCGAGGCCGGGCGGATACGACGTGATGAGATACAACTGCATGAAAGCCGCGAACAGCATGACCAGCGTCATCGCCGCCAGCGACGCAGATGAACGATTAAAATTCAGGGCTCGCATCAATGGTCAAGCCTCACTGTCGACGGCGTTGTTCGTCGGCTCGACTCCTTCTTGCTCCACTCACTTTTTCTTTGAAGACTTGCACCAGTCGATCCATCAACCCATCCAGACTGTGTGCGACAACTGCCCGGGCTCGAACGGCATCCGCCTTTTGCTGGGAGGTCGGGTCGGACAGAACCCCGACTAACGCTATGGCTACCGCCTCCGCATCCTCGGCGGCCAGCCAACCAGCGCCTTCCGCGCCCAACAGTGGAGCAAATGCTTGGTTCGTCACCACGACCGGTCGGGCACAGAACATCGCTTCCAGCACCGTTTTGTCCAACCCCCCTGTTGGGCACAGGTTCACCGTGATCGTACTCCGACGGTACCACTCTGCGATTTGCTCGTGCGGCACCCCGCCCAGGAACTCGATAGCAACACTGGCTAGCGTGCGCAGCGACTCACCATAAGTCTTATCACCAAGCAGGTCGCCGCCCGCGATGGCACATCGCACACCGACCCCTCGCGCCCGCATCTTTTTCACGGCCTCAATGAGCAGCTCGTAGCGCTTGATGGGCGAGAGTCGACCCACTGCGAGAATCAGAGGCGGCTCCCCCCTCACCCCCAGCCCCTCTCCCCTCAAAGGCGAGAACTGCTCCGGGTCAATCCCATGCCCGAGCACTCTCACTTTGGTCGTTGGTAGCTGGAAACTCTCAGGCGAGGCTGTAACCACCGTATCGCACAACATCGTCGCCAGTCGTAGTTTGAAACCGACGTTGCGGTGCGTGTACCACATTACCAGCGGCAAGCGGCGAGCCTTTGCGAACGGCGCCGCGGCAATTGCAAACGGCGGACTCATGTGGGCAAACACGCCGTCGGCCGCCCCGGCGGTGGCCGCCAACGCCCGCACGAAGTTGACTGCCCGCCCCAACCTGTTCACTCCGCGCTCCCTGCCCAGCGAGATCACCTTCACGTTCGGCGGCAGATCGGTTTCGCCCTGCTCAAGGCAAATCACGATCAACTTGTCGACCCGCGCGGCCAGTGTCTTCAGCCAGCCATGTGTGAAGCCGAGCAGCCAATCGGCGCGATCCACTTTCTGGGTGATGAACAGCAATCGCATCTTATTCAACGCACTTCCGCCACGCAGCAACAATATCGGCGGTGAGGCGTTCCGGGTCAAATTGCTGTTTCACCCACACCCGCGCCGCTTCGCCCATGCGCCGGGCGCGTAGTGGATCGACCAGCAGAGCCAGAATCGCTTTGGCAAACGGTTGCGGTTCACGCGGTGGAGACAGCAACCCGGTTTCCCCGTCGCGCACAATGTCCATAGCCCCCGCTGTCCGTGTCGCCACAACCGGCTTCCCCGCCGCCGAGGCTTCGAGCATCACCCGGCCAAAGCCCTCATACATTGACGAGTGCAGATAGATCGAAGACAGCGCGAAGTAATCGGGCAGTTCGACGCGCGAGATCGGCCCCGCGAATCGAACCGACTCGGCCAGCCCCAGATCATTCGCCAGCGCAGGCCACTGCGGCGCGCGCAAAAAGTCGCCGCCCAATATGACACGGGCGTCGGGGCGTTCGCGGCAAACAATCGCCATCGCCCTCAGCAACGTGTCCAAATCCTTGAACGGCACGGGCCGCCCCACCCAGAACAACACCGGCGCATCGGGCGCAATTTGCCAACGCGCGCGCAGTGCGGTCAATCGCGACTCGTCAACGGACTTTTCAAACGCCGACAGATCGACGGGCACGGGCAACACGTCGACACGCTCCGCCGGAATGCCGAGCGAAAGATACTTTCTCCGCTCGGTCGTGTTCACCACGCGCAAATAATCGGCGCGGCGCACGGCCCACTTGCCGAATGCATTGAGCACGCCGTTCCAAAGCGGCCGCTCGGCGATCCACAATTGGTTGTCGAAAAAATCGCTGTGGTTCTGAATCTGGAGCCGGACTCCCGCGCGCCGCAATCGCAGACCGACAGCCGCCGTGTAAAAAGGCTCCTGAGTCGAAATCACTCTAATCGGATGTCTGCGAACGATCTCGCCGCCGACCTGCAGAGCCTCACACACATAATTCAGCCGCCCGCCTCGCCCCACTGGGTATACGGTGAGTTTGGGCGAAATGGCAACAGGTGCGGATGCGTGTTGACTCCGCACAACAATGTGCAAATGATCCACGCCGTCGGCGTATCGCAAATGCCGCGCCTGAGCGTCTTCGGTCGCCGCCCCCAACACTTCATCGCCGAGGCCGATCAACAACACTTCAAACATTATTTCCGCTCGACGCTTCGCAGCGCCGTCTCGTACTCGTCCACCAGGTGCGGCCATGAAAAGCGGTCGAGGCTCTCGGTTGCCGCATTGCCTCGCCGCGCGGCCTCGGCCGGATCGCGCAGAACTTCGATCAACGTTTTCGCCAACGCCGCCTCGTCGCCTTTCGGCACAACCCAACCATTCTGCCCGTGCGCCACCACTTCCACATTGCCGCCGGCATCGGACACGACGACCGGCGTCCCGGCTTGCATGGCTTCCAACACCGTATGCGGCAGACCTTCGTAAGTCGAAAACAACACGAACACGTCGGCGGCGCGGAGATAACTTTGGACGCTCTCCGGCGGCTGCGCGCCTACAAATGAAACGGCATCGCCCAACGGCGCGGCTTGCGCTTCGAGCGCGGATCGTTCCGGGCCGTCGCCCACCACGATCAGCCGCGCGGAGGGGAACTCACGGCGAACCATTTGAAGCGCGCGGATCACCAGATCGATCCGCTTCCACGGCGCGAGCCGAGCTACGGTGGCAATTGTTGGCGAGACCCCGAAGGTCTTAAAGACCTTCGGGGTCTGTTCAAGGGAATCAAGCGCATTGTAGATCACTCGCACGCGCGCCGGATCGACCCCCCATCCGATCACAAGCGAGGCCGAATAACGGCTGGGCGCGATCACCGAGTCGGCGGCGCGGACGTACCAACGCTGCACGCGGCGCAAAAATCGCACGCGTAGAGAGTGAGAGGCGGTTTGGAACTCGTCAATCGTCTGCCCGCGCGGAATCCAGTTGTGCCGTGTCGAAAATTCCCACGCAAAGTCGCCGACGTTTTTGAGCAGGCTCGGCTTGCGCAGGATCAGATTCACCAGCGCAGCGGGCAAACCGTAATCGCTGACGAAGAAAACATCGGAGCGTCGCGCGGCAGACAGCACGGCGCGGGTGAAGGCCAACAAACGGAACGGAATGGATTGGCGGCGCGAAATGCGGACGACGCGATAGGGATAATTCGACGGATAAGCTGTCTCGCCGTACGTCACAACTTCAATGGCGTGGCCGCGCGCCGCAAGTTCGGGGAGAAGGCGATAGAGGAAGGTGGGCGGCCCGCCCGGTTCGGGGTGAAACGTGCCGGAGACAACACAAATGCGCACGGCGGTTTATTGGCACAGAAGCGGGAAGGGATCAGTGAGCGGCTCGGTCCGATCCAATTTGAAAATGACGATGATAGGGCCGGGGCGATCCGCCCGCCAAATGTCGCGCCAAGCCCAGCCGTCGTAAATATCTATCGGCAAATACGCGCCGCTGATTCCGCTGCCGGGGCAGAATATTTCTACGGGCGTGCCGTATCGTTGGGCATATCGCGGAACGGCCAAAGCGTCGGTAAGTTGAGCAGTGTAACTTTCCACTGCCGCATATTCAATGGCGTATTTCGCGGCGACCTGTTTTTGTTGTTCCTCGTCGTCGCGGGGCCAATAATATGAATATTCCACGATGTTGTAAGCAGGTCTCGCCGGAAAATTTTCAAGCGGCTGTCCCAGAAGCCACTGGTTGTACGTGCCAAGCGAGCCGGGGTAATCGGCGTTCTGTCGAACCAGGCTGGCTTGGGTGGGCGTAAGTTCGAGCAGTTGAAAGTTGGCAATGAGCGTCGCGCCGTCAGGCAGATTCGATTCGATCCAACGGCTCGCTAGAGACCGTGTGTCCACTTGATCCGTGACCCAGTCAAAGCGCAAAGCCAGCGCCGCCAACGGCGCAGTCAGCAAGAGCATGGAAATCGCCTTTGCCCAAGACCAACGCGCCGTCAACCACAGGATAACATCCTCCAAAAAGTAAGCGCCAAGCACGATGAGGAAGGGAGCAAACGTAAGATAGTAACGCGGCAAGTTGAAAGTATAGAGGCTCCAGAAAATTGCGCTGATGAGCGGGAACGGCAGAACAATTGCCAACATGCGCCAGTCGGCGCGTTTCTGCCAAAGAAAGTATGGCAGGGCGAGAGGCAACAGCAAAGACAGGAGAGGTTCGTAGCCAAAAAGCAGGTTGAGGAACGTGGGAATGTTGGAGAGGCGGAATACTGTTGTCGGGAGTTCGTGACCGCCGCCGCCCAAGTAATATGAGCCACCGAAGAGAAGATAGGAAGCCACGCTCAAATACTCAGCAAACAACTGCGGGTAAAGCAACAACGCCAGCGCCAGCGTCAACGCCACATTTACAAGTAGCAACCCTACTTCACGGCGAAGCGATTTGTTGCGCCGGGCATCATAGAGACGTATGCCCCATGCAATTGCCAATGGCAAAAGCACAAGGATTCCGTTTTGCAGAGCACCGATTGTCAAGGCGCACATCACCGAAGCGGCTAGTGTCCACAGCCGCCCCCCGCCGCTCCCAACTCGCACCAACAGCACGATTGACAAGAAAGACAGGGTCGCCATAGGCGCGTGTGGCCGGACGTGATGGCTGAAATGAACCATCAGCAGATCGAATGTGGCAAGAATAGCGGCTAGCCAACCTACATGGCGCGAATTGAGCGCGCGAGCGGCAAGATAGGCGGCAGGGACGACGGCCACGCTGATGACGTTCAGCGCGAGAACAGATACGTAATGGATGGTTTCGCGTTGAGTGAAAAGAAAAGTGGTGAATTCAGAGAGTGAAGGAGTCGCGCCGCTGACCAACCCCCAGACGAAAACCAAGCCATAGACGCCAAGCAGGAAAAAAGGCAGAGTCAAAGGGTATTTCGGCGCTTCGCCCATGTTTACATCAAAGGCGCGGCGCGCGGCGAGTGTTTGCCCTATGTCCATCGCTTCGCGGACGATCTGCGTGTCGGGGATGTAGGCAATGGACGACTCCGCGCCGAAGACGCGGAGGGCATAGGCCAGAGCCATCAATGCGGCCAGCGCGAGCAGTTGACGGCGAGTGAGAGATACGTGGGAACGTTCGGAAGGCATAACGCAGGCAGTGTTCACAACTTCACTATGCGGGTATTGCCCGAATTTGAACTAGCCTTCGCCATAGCATTCCGCGTGTCCACGATCAGTTTGGCCGAGCGTGACAGCATAGCGTAATTAAAATCCGAGTGATCGGTGACTATGACGACACAATCGGCTTCGCGCACGGCGGCTTCGTTGAGTGGTACGGAGCTTTTGCTCCCCTGCCCGCCGGCGTGTTCGAGCGAGACGGAGGGGATATAAGGATCGTGGTAGTCTACAACGCCGCCGCGATCTCCGAGCAGTTTGATCACGTCGAGAGCCGGCGCCTCGCGCACGTCGTCTATATCTTTCTTATAGGCCACGCCCAGAACGAGAATGCGCGAGCCTTTGATCGGTTTGCCGTCGTCATTCAACGCTTCGGCCACTTTGCCGACGACGTGGCGCGGCATGTTCATGTTGATCTCATCGGCCAGTTCGATGAAGCGGGCATTATAGTTGTACGACTTCATCCGCCACGAAAGATAAAGCGGGTCTATTGGAATGCAGTGACCGCCCAAGCCTGGGCCGGGATAGAAAGCCATGAAACCAAACGGCTTCGATTTGGCCGCCTCAATCACTTCCCACACGTCCACGCCCAGCTTGTCACAGATGATCGCCATTTCGTTGACCAGGCCAATGTTCACTGCGCGGAAGGTGTTTTCCAGCAGCTTCACCAATTCGGCGGCTTGCGTGCCGGTGACTTTGACGACGGTATCGATGGCCGTCGAATACAGCGCGTAAACGGCGTCGGTGCAGTCGGGCGTGTAGCCGCCAAC
>CAYYCF010000023.1:0-8080 GCA_964470235.1 uncultured Anaerolineales bacterium
TCTCTTTCTTTTCCTATTTTTCTACGTCACTCGCCTGAGCGGGCTGGACGGCAACAGCTTTGTCGGGTTGAGGCGGCTTCTCGGCTTTTTCCGGTCGTTCCGCCGCCGGTTTGGGAGGCGCGCCGCCGCCGGTTTTCTTGCCGGGGGCCAGCACCATCAGCATCGTGCGCCCTTCCATATCCGGCGACGATTCAACGTGCGCCACATCAGCCAGTTCGTCGGCCACCTCGCGCAATTCTGAGCGCGCGATTTCGGGGTAAGTGATCTCGCGCCCGCGAAAGCGGATACGAACTTTCACCTTCATCCCCTCGCCCAGCCAGCCGCGCGCGGCGCGCACTTTGAACGAACGGTGATGATCGGTCGTCTTGGGGCGGAGGCGAATTTCTTTGACCTCGATAGTCTTTTGCGCCCGTCTGGCTTCTTTTTCTTTCTTGGATTTCTCGTACAGGAATTTGCCGTAATCCAAAATACGGCAGACGGGGGGGCTGGCCTGAGGGCTGACCTCGACCAAATCTTTCTCCGCCTCGCGCGCGGCGCGAAGCGCTTCCTGAACAGTGATCACCCCGACGTTCTCGCCGTTCGGGCCGATCACTCGCACTTCCGTTACACCGCGTATGCCTTCGTTGATTCGATAATCTGATGCGCTGATGTTATGCTCCCCTTGCTAGATAAAAGAGAGCCGCCCCTAAACTGCCGGACGGCTTCTGGCGGGCGGGATGATACCACGAGTCAAGACGAATCGTCAAACAAACTCTCCGTAGAGTGACGCGACCATGCGCTCCAAACCGGCGCGCACGCGCCGCGCCACCGCCTCGCGCTGGTTCTCCGGCGCCGGAAACTTCCTCATCAGTTCAGCCGACACGCCCTGCAAATCGAACTTCACCCGCTTGCTTCTGCCCGACGGCAACCTGCGCTTAACAAACTTCAAATAGTTTTGCAAGCGCGTCAGTTTGTCTTTGCCGACAGCCTTGCCGCGCCCAGGTACAATCGTCTTCGCCGGGAACTTGGCGCGGCGCAAATCCACCAATTGCTCCAGCCACTGATCAATGTTGGCCTCGGCCAGGAACGGATGCGAATCCACCACCGAATCGCCGGTGAACACAATGCCCGAGGCCGGCAGGAGCACCCACAGCGCGCCCGGCGCGGAACCTGGCCGGTGCTGAAGCACAATTTCGCGATCCTTTTTCAACAAAACCATCTCGGTCGCAAACGTAATCTGCGGCGCGACGATTCGCACTCCGGCCAGTTCTTTGGCAATTTCGTAATCCGGCCCGGCCTCGATCCCGGCGCTCTTCAGAATTTCAGGGTAAAGGCGCAGCCGCTCGCCGGTAAACTCGTGAGCGATCACCGGCGCGTTGAACCACTGGTTGCCGACGATGCGGTCGCGGTGATGATCGGTGTTGATCACGTACAAGATGGGTTTACTGGAAAGGTGGCGCAATTTCTGCCGCCACTTTTGCGCGTCAACGGGATGGGAAGGCGTGTCAATGCAGATGACGCCCTCTTTCGTCACCACCGCGCCGACGGTAACTCCTGCAAATGAATTTTCGACGTAAACACCGGATGCTAGCTTTTGCATAGTTTATTTGAACAATTCCCTCTCCGCTTCATCCAACACTCGCCCCACCGCACCCAAGTCCGCCGCCACGCCCCCGCCTTGAGCCAGCCGGGCGTCGCCGCCGCCACGCGCGCCGTCCAACAGGGCGATCGCGCTCTTGAATAACTGGTTCATGTCTCGGTCAACGTCTTGCGCGCGGGCGAGAACGACGTGCGCCTTTGCGCCGCCGGTTCCCAGCAGAGCCACCGTGCCCGGCGTCGCCGTCAACCTGGCCGCCAGCCCGCGCACTTCGTTCGCGTCGCGCCCGGCCCACGCTTTGCGGATCACCTTCCAGCCGCCGCGCATCGGCGCCGAAGCGATCATCTCCGCCGCTTCGTGACCGATCAACTCTTCACGCGCGCTCTTCAATTCCTTTCTGAGCGCGTTGGCCTCGGCGCGCAGTTTCGCCACCGCCTGATCTACTTCGGCAATGCCGCAGGTGAAATCGGCGGCGAGTTGATTGACGAGCGTGTTTTTGCGGCTGTAGTCGCCGAGCGCGCGCCGGCCGCAGCGGAATTCCACGCGGGTGTTCTTCTTTTGCTTTTCGACTTTCAGAATTTTGATCAGGCCGACCTCGCCGGTGCGGGCGACGTGCGTGCCGCCGCAGGCGGTGACATCAAAATCGCCAATCGCCACCACGCGCAGAGCGCCGTCCACGTCCGGCGTTTTTCGCAATGGCAATCTTTCAACTTCGTCGGCGGCGGGGAACCAGGCCCGCACGGGCGCGTCCCCGATCACCACGCCGTTGGCGATCTCTTCCGTCTTCTCTGCCAGGGCAGGCGTCACGCGCTCGGCGGCGATGTCTATCGTCACACTGTCCGCGCCGAGATGAAAGCTCGCGGTTTCGGCTTCGGCGGTTCGCAAAAACGCTTGCGACAATACGTGCTGGCCGGTGTGCTGTTGCATGTGATCGAATCGCCGCGCCCAATCCACTTCGCCGCGCACTTCGGTTTCGCGCAGCGGCTGGCTCAACACGTGCAGTACCGCCCGATCACTTTCGCGGCTGATCACGTCCATCACCTCCACGCCGCCGAGCGTGCCGCGATCAGACGGCTGGCCACCGGACTCCGGATAGAAGGACGTCCGATCTAAAACGACGGCGGGGCGCGCGTCGAACAGGATCTGTTCGACGACGTGGGCATTGAATTGGCGAGTGTAAGAGTCGGTGTAGTAGAGACGGTCAGTCATTGCTTCAGCGGCAGGGTGAAATTGAACGACGATCCTTTTCCTTCGGGGCCGGCGTCCGCCCAAATGCGGCCCCCGTGCGCCTCGACGGCCAGCTTGCAAAACGCCAGCCCCAGCCCCAACCCCTTCGGCGCGCCCGAGCCGCCGTGCAGCCGCGTGAACTTGTCGAACACGCGCGCGCGCGCCTCCTCAGGAATGCCTGGGCCGGTGTCTATGATGCTCACGAGCGCCAGGTCGTTCTCCCGGTGAGCCGCTATTGTAACAGTGCCTTCGCCGGGGGTGTATTTCACGGCGTTTTCGATCAAGTTGACAATCACGCGCGACAGCATCCCGGCATCTGCGCTAATGGGCGGCAGTCCAGGCTGCACTGCCGTTTTGATTTCAAGCCCTTTGCCGGTGGCAATCGGGCGCACCAATTCGGCGGCTTCGTTAGCCAGCGACTCGATGGTTACGTCCTCTTTGGTCAACACGGCGTTGCCGGATTCAAGCCGCCGCACGTCGAGGAGCGATTCGGTCAAGCGCGAAATACGCTGAGTGGCGCGCACGGCAATCTCCATCGCCGAACGGTTAAGCTCGTCGTCTTCGGGGAGTGTGGTTTCCATCATGCTCAAACTGCTGACCACGTTGCCCAGCGGCGAGCGCAGGTCGTGATAGATCATCGAGAATAGATCGTTCTGCAATTCCTCGAACTGCACGCGCTCGCTGATATCGCGCGCGATCCATTGAATGAATTCATAATCGGGCGTAGAGATGCGCTTGGCGTGCACGTCCACCGGCACTTCGTGCCCGTCTTTGGCGGTGAAGCGCGAGGTGAACGCCTTTTCCGTTCCGCTGGCCAGTTCGCGGATGCCGCTGGCGCGCAACGGCCCGGTGTCCGTGCGGTGAATAATGCGGATGGGTTTGCCCACCAGTTCGAGGCGGTTATACCCGAACGTTTCGGTGGTTTTGTGGTTGGCGTCAATAATCCGGCCGTTGAGATCGGTGATGAGAATCGAGTCGAAGCTGTCTTCAAACAAACCGGCGTACCGGGTCTTGGCGGCCTGCGTGGTGCTGAACTGCTGCGCGTGCGCGATGGCGTTCCCGGCGATGCTGGCAATGCCGGTGAGCAGGGGCAGGGTGTTTTTGTCCAACGTGCCAGGCCCGGGGTTAAGCCCCTCGATGACGCCGATGGTATGGCCTTCAAATTGAATCGGCGCGCACAGGATGGTGCGCGTGAGGAAGCCCGTTTGCTGATCAATGTCGGGGAAGAAGCGCGAGTCGCTTTGGACATCCGGCACGATAACGGATTGCCCGGACTCGGCCACCCAACCGGCAATGCCCTGCCCGATCTTCAACCGGCGGCCAACCACTTTGGCTGCCAAGTTGCCGGTAGCGACGTGAATGTACAACTCGTTGTTGGCCCGGTCGATCAATGAAATGGACGCCGCTTCCAAATGCAAATGCTTTTGCGCCTGGCTCAGCAGCAAGCGCAGCAAGCGGTTCGGTTCGAGAGTCGAACTGAGCACTTGCGCCGTTTCGAGCAGAGTCCGCATGGCCTGAGTCTGCTGCTGGCTTTCGCGGAACAGGCGCGCATTTTCCACGGCCACCCCCGCTTGTTCGGCAATGGCGGTGATCAGCGCTTCGTCGTTCCCGGTGAAATGATTCGGGGCCGGGTGAACGAGCGTGAGCACGCCCAACACTTTGTTGGCGTTGAGCAGAGGAACCGCCAGCGCCGACTTGGACTCGGGCCGCTGGGTTTTGCCGAACCGCCAGCGTGAATCGCTGACCGTGTCTTTGATAAACGCCGGGCGGCGATTGCGCACCACCCACCCGGCCAACCCCTGCTCGATCTGCGGCCCCAACTGCGCCGCCGCGTTGGCCACCATCGAGTCTTTGATGAACAGCGCGCCGTCATAAACCTTACCGGCTTCGTCCACCAAAATCAGCGAGCCGGTTTCCGCGCCGATGCTCTTGGACGTTAACCGCAGAATGCGCTCGATCAGTTCGCGCAAATCAATGCGCCGACTGAGCTCGCGGCTGATGTGAAACAATAATTCGAGCCGCCGGCTCTCCAGGGGCGGCGCGGGAGCAGAAGCTGCAGCGGCAGCAATCATATCGTGTTGAGTCATAACCGCCCGCGCCGAATGTGGCAATGAGGTGTTACTACCATTCGATGGCCTCGTTCTTGGCCCAGCGGATCAACGTTTCGTCCATCAGCGCCAGCAGTGATTCGACGTGGCGAATCCGTTCGGAAAATTCCGCGCCGGTGCGTTTGCCCGTCGCGCCGAGAAACTTGAGCCAGGCTGCGGGCGGCGAGTCTAGGTCACACACGCTAGCGGCCAGCGTGCGCTCCAACAACCAGAGCGTATTGAGCGCGTGGCCTTCGGCGATGAGGGCGCGGAAGCCGCGCTCGTAATAGCCACGCTTCAACGGATGGACGGTTGCATCCATTGGGTGACGCTGGCTCGCCGCTTTGTACAACACGAGCCAGTCGGCCAGCGACGATTCGATCATTTCTACGGAAGTATTTTGCGCGCCGAGCGCGGCCAAGAAAAGAGGATACAGTTCGGGTCGGAAACGGCGAGCGGCGGCCTCGAAGCGCACCATCAGTTTACGCCCGCCCGAAGAATCTCCCGGCTGGCCGGAGAGCAACAGCAATGCGGTGGCGGCAAGGTAAAGGCATTCGTGAAAGTCAAAAAGCAGATCGAAGGGAATCGGTTCGGGCGCCGGGTCGTCGCGGAACGGGGCCAGACGGTCGAAGCGAGCCCCGGCGGCGGCCAGCGCGGATCGGGCGCGGGCGTAAATCTGATCGGGCCGGTTGTGCGAGGCGCGAATGGCGGCCTGCAAAATATCGAAGTAATGGCGCGGGTCGTGCAACAGCAGAGCATCGTTGAGCGCCGGGCCAATGAAGTGGTGAGCGCGCAATGCTTTGCGGTCGGCGTACTCGTCGGGACGGACGTACACGGCGTCCACAAAAACGTAGTCGGAGAGGCGAACCAACTCGGTATTGGGGTCGGGCGCGCCGTCGTCTACCAGAATAATGTCGAGGTCAACCGCGTCCCCCAGAGGCGGCTCGCCGCGCGCCACCGAGCCGGTAAGGAGGGCGGCCACTAGCGAACGGCGGCTCTGGGCTTTGCGCGCCGCGTATTCCTTTGCCAGCCTCAGTAGCGTGGAGTGTTCAATCATTCACCGGCAAGCATAATGCGGGAGGGAGGTTTATGCAAGGTGTCCGGCCACTTGTTCGGGCGGCAGTACGGGATGATAATAAGCGCGATGGTCATCACCAGCCTGCAAAATTCTAAAATCAAGCACGCCCTTCAACTCCGCGAACGGCGGCACCGCAAGCGCGAAGGACTCATGCTCGTCGAGGGGTACGACGAAATTGCGCTGGCGCTCACTGGCGGCGCAAAACCCCTCACCCTTTTCTTCTGTCCGCAGTTCTTCGGTGACGTCCCCAAAGATGAGTTGCTCTCTCGCGCCAGGCAGGGCGGCGTGGAATTGATCGAAGTGAACGAGCGCGTTTTTGAAAAGATGGCCTATCGCGAGAATCCGGATGGGTGGCTGGCGATTATCCCTGCCATCCAACGCGGGTTATCCGACCTGCACCTCGGTTCCAATCCCTTGTTGGTAGTGGTCGAGGCGGTTGAGAAGCCTGGCAACTTGGGCGCGATTCTCCGTTCGGCAGACGCCGGAGGCGTTGACGGTGTGATCTTGTGCGACCCGACCGTTGACTTGGGCAACCCCAACATCGTCCGCCCGAGCCGGGGGGCGTTGTTCACCGTTCCCGTTGCTGAGTCTTCCAGCACCGAGGCGATGCTGTGGCTGCGCGAGCGCAAGATTCGAATTGTGGCGGCCACGCCCGAGGCCAGCGTGCTGTACACAGACGCCGATTTGCGCGGGCCGGTGGCCGTCGTCGTCGGCGCAGAGAAGGAAGGGTTAAGCGCGGTGTGGCGGGACGGGGCCGAGGTGGCGGCTCGCCTCCCAATGGCCGGTCGGGTCAATTCGCTCAACGTTGCGGCGGCAACAGCGCTATTTATTTTTGAAGCAGTCCGTCAGCGGAGTTTGCGTCGTTGATGTTTTCTTTGACAAGAGAATCTATACACATATCTTTTGTTCATTTCTATGTGTTTTAGTAGTCGTAGTAGGGGCTGGGGATAAGTGGACGCCGCTAAGCGGCTCTCGGAAAAGCGGCACATCCGGGAGAGTGCGCCGGGCGGCTCTCCGCTAATGCTGATTGCAAGCAGTCGAGCACTCCCCAGAAAAAATGTGGATGCTTTGGGCACTGTGGGCAAATGGGGTGGGCTTCCAAAATCACCCCGAATATGCTCCATTTATAGCCGACAAAAGCGGATGTAATCCATATTTGGCGGTATTTGGGGCGCGTTGGGATTCGGTTTGTGGAGGGGCAAGGGAGGTTTTCCCCAAAAGACCCACCTTATCCACAGAATAGCCGCACTTATCCACACCCCACACTGTTTATTGTAAACTCCAGCAGGGCGGATATGGAGTAAGGGATTGTCGGTGAAACAAAAGCAGGCACCCGCACCCCCCACCAGGGCGTCGCCTGCTTTTGTCTTGGATGAAGCCTTGAATTTTACGCCGTTACGCCGGTCTCAGAATACAACCGTTCGCGGAGCGCCATGTATTGACGGCGCGTGCCTTCATCCGTTTCAATGAGGTTGCTGATCTTCTCGCATCCGTGCATGATGGTAGTGTGGTCGCGCCCGCCGAGCACTTGTCCGATTTCCGGGAGCGAAGCATCCGTCTCCTCGCGAAGGAGGTGCATGGCGATCTGGCGCGGGAGCGTCACTTCCTTGCTCCGGTCCCGTCCCAAAAGCTCCTCGACGCTGACGGTGAAATAATTGGCGACGATGTTGAGGATATGCTCCGAGCCGAGAGTGTGCCGCCGCGGGAGGAGGTCGGCGATGGCGCTGGCCGTTGTTTCGATATTGAGCGGCTGGCCGAGGATGTCGGCGTAGGCGCACACGCGATTGAGCGCGCCTTCGAGTTCACGGATGTTGCTTTGCACGCGGCGGGCGATGAGCTCGATCACTTCGGGCGGCACGTCGCGGCGCATGGCTTCGGCTTTGCCGCGCAGGATGGCCGTGCGGGTTTCAAAATCCGGCGGCTGGATGTCGGCGGTGAGACCCCACTCAAAGCGCGAGCGCAAGCGCTCTTCGAGCGTGACCAGCGCTTTGGGCGAGCGATCCGACGAGATGACGACTTGCTTGCTCTGTCCGTGCAGGGCGTTGAAGGTGTGAAAGAATTCTTCCTGCGTTGATTCTTTCCCGGCGATGAATTGAATGTCGTCAACCAACA
>CAYYCF010000023.1:8180-9963 GCA_964470235.1 uncultured Anaerolineales bacterium
GCCAGGGCGGCGGCGTGCGCCAGCCGGTTGCTGGGACCGACCACGAACGAGTTGAAGACGTATTTGCGATTCATCTTGTTCGGGGAGGCGGCGATGTCCGGCGGAAGCGCGTCGGGGATGAGCGCGCCGGAATACTGTTCGCCGATGGGCGCCGGCACTTCGGCGTCAGCCGACTCCGACGACCAGACCACGAAACGGACTTCCGTCGTCTGCCCGGTAATACCCGTCAGTGTGCGCTTGATTGTGGACAACAGGCGATTTTCCAGCCAGTCTTTCGTGTACGCGCTCTCTACGCCGACGGTGAACACGCCGTCTTCGTGCGAAAGCAGTGTGGTGTCGCGAAGCCACGTGTCAAAAGTGGATTTGGTCAATTGCAATTGCAGTTCGCCGAGGGTGGCTTGCCATACTTGATCGGATTTCATGCAACTCTCCCGTTTACATTGCGCCGTCGAGAGACGAAAAAAAGCCCGCCTAACTCGTTGCGGGGACGCCAACACCGGATGCGCACCCCCGCACATTTATATTTTCGCAATACTTCTCGACGGCGTTCAGCATTCTAACAGGTTCGCGGATCACTTTCAATAGCAACTCAAAAAGTTTTGTAAAAAAATTCGATGTTTTAAGGAAGTTTCACCTTAACTACAATTGAGTCCGTCGCGCACCAAGCAATGTTGCGGCGTTTGCGGCAGTCGTCAATCACTCCCCTAGCTATGCCAGTCAATCTGCAATTGTTGTCCACATATACGGCGATTCTGATCCTTTGTTCGCGACATGACGCAACCTATACGACAACCTTAACGCAACGCAAAGGCGAAACGGCGAGGACACTATTGGTAGAAACGGAGAGTCGCCGTGAAGCATTTTGAACATTCTACCGAATAATTCTGGGCAGAAGCAACAAATCTGTGGATAAGTAGTGGATAAACTGGGGATTTGTTGTGGATAACTGTGGATAGACGCTTGATTGCGATGATAGCCTCAAGTACAATCATGAATAGATGATTTCTCGCGTTGATCTTCACGTACATTCGACGGCCTCCGACGGACGAAAAAGCCCGGCGGAGGTCGTCGCTTTGGCCGCTTCGCGCGGTGTGCGGCTGTTGGCGCTCACCGATCACGACACGACGGCGGGAACTGCCGAAGCGCAGGCCAGCGGCAGCGCCCTGGGCGTGCGCATCATCCCGGGAGTGGAGATCAACACCGACTCGCCGATGGGCGAAGTTCATTTGTTAGGCTACTTGGCCGATCCCAATCACGACGAATTGCAAACGGGCTTGAGCGAATTGCGGCGGCACCGGCTGGATCGGGCGAAGACTATCATTAGCAAGTTGAACGGCATCGGCATCGGGCTCACGTTGGAGCAAGTGCAAGCGCAGGCGACGCATCAAGCGTTGGGCCGCGCGCATATTGCGCGCGCGTTGACCGTGGGGGGATGGGTGGGGAATCCGTCGGCGGCTTTTGACCTGTACATTGGCCACGACAAACCGGCCTACGTCCCCCGTTACGCATTTTTGCCCGAACAAGCTATTGCGCTGATCCACGGCGCGAAAGGCATCGCGGCCCTGGCGCATCCTCTGCGCTCAGGCAACGAAGACAAAATACCGGAATTGGTGGAACTAGGATTGAACGCGCTAGAAGTCTACTATTTTGATCATTCGCCCGCAGAGACAGCCCGATTGAAGGCTGTGGCCGATCGCTACGGCTTGTTGCGCACCGGCGGCTCGGATTTTCACGAAACGCGAAAGGATGGCGTGCGCGGGATCGGGTCGGTGTGGGTGAGCGA
>CAYYCF010000023.1:10063-16324 GCA_964470235.1 uncultured Anaerolineales bacterium
CGCCAGTCGCGCGTTGATGTTGCGCGGCAGTAATCCGATTGTCTTTTGAACGGCCTCGACTGCTCGCCGGGCAGACTCGAGGCCGGTTTTTTCTGCGGCGCGGCGGAGCGAGGCCAGTTGATCGCTGTTGACGGGCGGTGTGACTGCGCCGGAGGCGATGAGCAGAACATCGCGCCACCAACCGCGCCATAGGTCGAGGGTCTCGCGCAGAGCTTCGCGATCTTTGGACAGGCTTTCGGCATACGCGAACCGCGCGGCGCGCGAACCGGAAAGCAGAGCACGTAATTCGGCCATACGCTCTTCGCGCCGCGCGATAGTTCCATCGCCATCGTTGGCCGCGGTAACGGCCCACCCTAACCGTCCGCCCGAAAGGCGCGCCAACAGTTCCGCGTGCTCGGCGGGAACGTGCCATCGTTCGGTCAAAGCCTGCTCGACTAGCGCCACCGGCAACGGGCGCAGGGTAATGATCTCGCACCGCGAGGTGATGGTCGGCAGAAGCGCCTCCGGCGAGTCGGTGGTGAGAATGATGATTGCTTGGCCGGGCGGCTCTTCGAGCGTTTTGAGGAGCGTGTTTGAAGTTCTCTCACTAATCAATTCAAAGTTGGTGATTAATGCAATGCGTCGAACAGCCTCAACGGGTTTAAGAGCAAGCGCGTTGATCAGGTCGCGAATCGGCTCGACTTTTATCTTCTCGGCTTTGATGCGTTCACCACTGAGCGCGGGCGCCACGAGGATCACGTCCGGATGGTTGCCGTGCGAAACGAGTTTGCACGGGCGGCATTCGCCGCAGGGTTTCTCGGCCTGCTCGCAAAGCAGGGCTTGAATGAAGGCGGATGCCAACGCGCGCTTGCCGACGGAGGACGGCCCGGCGATCAAATACGCATGGCGGAGTCTGCCGGAGAGGATGTCGCGCGCGAGCGAGGCGACAATCCATTCGTGGCCGATCAGGTTCCAATTGTTGACAGTCATGTGTAATTGACGATGGACGAAAGACGATGGACGACAAATGTCGTCTATCCCGCTCCGCTACGCTTCGGGGACTATCGCCGTCCTTCGTCTGTCGTCATTTTCCGTTTGAGTCGTTCCAGCCGGTGCTGCGCTTCCCTCCACGCTTCGTCGCGCCGCCAGCCTTTGGGCCAGTGGCTCAGGCACAGCAACGCCTGCCCGACCCACTCTTGCGCCTCGGCGATGTTGCGCGCGTGCCACTCGTAATACTTCGACAGTTCAATGCAAGGCTCTGGGTTGTCAGGTGCGCTGGCCGCCCATTTTTTCCAAAGCGGCAAAGCGTCGTCACGGCGGTTACTGGCTTTGAGCAAAGCGGCATAGCGTTCGTACAGGGCGGGCTTTTGATCGGCGGGGAGGCTGCGTATGCGGCTCAGAGCAGCGCGGTAGGCGGCGTCGGCTTCGGCGGCGCGGCCCAGATCGTCGTGCCACAATGCCAGCCGCAAACAATCCAAACCCGACCGCGCGTCGCTCAACGGATCGCCGAAGGTTTCGAGGATGTGCGCGGCCAACGTCACCATGGAGAGAATGTCTTCGGCGTTGTGATAGATCACTCTTTCCATTTGCCGCGCGTCGCCGCTGCGCAGGTACTCGACGTACAACTGCGGAATCATCCACCCCGGCACGTCTTCGCCGGAGCGCTGCACGTTAAGCACCGCGCCTTCCAGCGTGCCGAGCGAGCAGTTTTCGTATCGCCCGCGCCACAGGCGGCGGGCCGGAGGCAGAAGGTCGAGATGCGGCAAATGGTCGAAGTTGAATCGGCGGCGTGCCATCGTGAATCTCGT
Source organism: uncultured Anaerolineales bacterium (assembly GCA_964470235.1). Lineage (GTDB taxonomy): Bacteria > Chloroflexota > Anaerolineae > Anaerolineales > VGOW01 > VGOW01. Next base: position 11,851 of record CAYYCF010000023.1, read on the forward strand.
TTGCACGATTGGCACGTCGAAGGAGCGGCCATTGTACGTGATCAGCCCGGATCGATCGTTCAACAACTCGGCCACGCCGGACAGCAGGGCCGGCTCTTCGTCCGGGTCACGCAGGAAGAACTGGCGCAAAATGAACTGATCGCTTTCGACGACGCCGACGCCGATCAGAAAGGCCAGTGTTCCGGCGCCGCCGGCGAGGCCGGTGGTTTCGATGTCCAAAAACGCAAGACGGGATAAGTTCGCCGAGGCAAACGCTTCGTCGCGGCTGACGTGCGCGGCAATGTGCGGACTGCAGTGAAGCACATCAGCCAATGCGCGCTCGCCGTGATGGTGTTCGAGCGCATACGCGGTCTCGGCCACGAAGTAAGCGCCGGAGTCGGTGAGCACTTCGCGCCCGCCCACAAGCGATTCGATGGGGATGAGCTCGGAGATTTCGGACTCCGGTTTGCGCAGCGGCGCGGCGATTCCGGCGCGGCCTTTTTTGACGCCCAACCGCTGCAATCGTTTGCGAAGTTGTTCCTGGTTCATGGCGGGCAAGTGATTGACGCGAAGTAATAGGGTTTAGAGGCTGTCTGCCCGTCGGCTGAATCCACGCGGACGGTGTGAATGAGCGTGGCGCCGCAGGCGGTGAGCGCATCCACCGGGTTGCCGGACTGCCTCACATTTTCCTCATAGTAAGTATACGGCGGTTTGCCGCCGTTGAAGTCTATTCTTATTTTGGCGATGGCGCCGTTTGGACGCGAGGCATCGCGCTGAACGCTAACCAGCGAGACGGCGGAGATCGTGAGCATTCCGCCGGTGATGGGCGGCGTGCCGTGCGGCACGGGTTTTTGTGTCGGCGTGGGCGGCAGAGTGTTAGTCGGCGCGCGGGTCAGGGTCGGCAGAAGCGGCAGGGACGTCCCGCCAGGGAGGGTCGCCGTTTGCGATCCACTGCCAATGGGCGCGAAGGTGGCGGAAGGACGCAGAGTGGGTGTGGGACGGAGAGGGACGCCGGGCAAATTGCAGGCGAGCGCGGCCAAGGCGAGGGCGGCCCAAGCCGCTATAGAATTGCTTTTCAACCGAGTTTTTCCAACGTGCGCAGAATTTCCTCGCCATCGGCGAAGCGCTCGGCGGGGTCGCGGGCCAGTAGGCGCAGGAGAAACTCTTCGATGTCGGAGGAAAGTTCGGGGCGAAAGACGCGCGGCGAAAGGGGCGCGCCTTGCAGTTGTTGTGCGATGATCTGTTCTTCCGCTTCGGCGGCGAAGGGGTGCGCGCCGATGAGCGCTTCGTACAACATGACGCCCAATACAAATTGATCGGAGCGAGGCGTCGGCGGGTCGCCGCGCAGTTGTTCGGGCGCGCGGTAAGCGGAGGGGAGCGTGATCCACGGCGCGAACACCGGAAGGCGCGAGATGCGGGCGTGGCCGTTGTTGAACACGAAACATTCCGGGCGCAGTTCGCCGTGCGCCACATCGTGGCGGTGCGCGTGATCGAGCGCTTCCACCATTTCTTTAATCCATTGAAGCGCCACCGGCGGCGACAGACGTTTGCCGTTCGCGTTGAGCCAGTCGTTCCACGTTTGGCCCGGCGGGCGCTCGCCCACGAAAGCCATCAACCCGCCCTCTTCCACCAAGGCGCGCCCAGGCACCAGGCGCGGATGGGTGAGGCCGCACCAGGCTCGCGTGGATTTGGCAAACCGATCTTTTTGTTGCGCGCTCACGTCTACGCCCAGCACTTGCATTACCAGCGGCGCGGGGTTGTCGTGGTGCGTGGCCGAATACACCGCGCCGAACTCGTCGGCGGTGATGGTGTTGCCCAGGCGGTACCCGGCCAGCATTTGATCGCGCAGATGCAAATGCGTCGGCCCGACGCTGGCGGCCAGCGCGTGCGAACGGTTAAGGAAGATCGGCCCGGCCTCGCGCGCTCCGGCGTTGTCCAGGTTTCGCCGCACGAACGCTGCCGGGGCGACAAAAATCAGTTGCGACCCCTCCACCGCGTGGGCGGCGGCCACCAACGCGCGCGCCCCGACCACGTCGATGACGGAGATCAACGTCAAATCCACCAGCGCCTTGTGGTTAGGCGCGGCGGCGAGAAATTCGGCAAGCGCGGCTTGCGCTTGCGCGGTGGTCTCGGCGCTTAGTTTTCCGGCAAGAGCCAACAGCCAAATGTCGGACTCTCGATCGGCAAGCACTTCGAGATCGAGCGACGGGCCGAGGAAAAGTTCCAATCCCTCCGACCCGACGATCACTTCGACCGCTTCCGGGGAGGGAGTCAGTTCGCCGTAACGGCGGGCGGACTCGGCTATTTCGTAAATCTGCTCGTCGGAGTCGGAGATGTCGTAGTGGGTCGTGATCAGTTTCCGCACGCCGGCTTTCTCGGCAATCTCCACGCCGATCATCGCCGACGAGTGGCCCCAATCGTATTTAGAAAGCAAAACGTCGCGCAGTGAAAACTGGCAATCGAACACCAGCGCGTCGGCATTGGAATAGAAATCAATGTATTTGCGGAGGCTGGCATCGTCGAGCGATTTGTATTCGCCGTCAGAGGCGAACACAAATATGCTCTCGCCGTCGTCGAAGCGATAGGCATAGGCCACGCCCGGATGATCGAGGGCCAGGGTCGAGACGGTCGTGCGTCCGATTTGCACCTTCTCGCCTTCGCGCAGGGTGACAAACTGCATGTCGGCGGCCATTTGCGACGGTGTGATGGGAAAGTAGGTGGGCGCGACTTGTTGATGATCCAAATAGGAGAGCGGGTCGTGGTTGACGGCGTAGAAGATCAGTTTGTTGCCTGGGATGAACGCCGGAGCAAAAAAGGGAAAGCCCTGCAAGTGATCCCAATGGGCATGAGTGAGGAAGATGTGTGCCACGCCCAGGCCGCGCCGGAATTCGCGATGCAGGCTGACGAGCGACGTGCCGAGGGCGCGCATGCCCGAGCCGCAGTCAATAATGAGGATGTCGTCGCCGACGTTGATCTCGACGCAGGTGGTGTGGCCGCCGACCACGCCGCGCACCGCGGGCGGCAGGGCCGCAATAAACGCCCGCACTTCCGCCGGGTCCGCCAGGTTGACCCCGGGCGCCGCGCTGAGCGCGCGGAAGATTCTTTCTTGAAGTTGTTCGGTGGTAAGGGGGGTGGGTAGTGACCCCCGCACTCCCCAGAATTTCACGCGCACGGCTAATTAACCATCCTCCAGTTTAATGAGGGAGTTTAGCACGGAGGGGCGTTTGGCGCGAGTATGTTTGGATTTCAACCAAGGCTGTTGCAAAGTCGTCCGGCGATTAGAAATCGCGGCAACACAAGGCCAAGTCCGCCTACGCGGACTAGCGATTCCAGCCGCCGTCGGGCGGCTTCGCTTTGTGTTGGTGCAGTTTTAACTGCCGTGTCAAGGGACTTTGCAATCGCCGTTGATTTCAACTGAGAACACAGAGAACACCGAGGGTTACTTTCCCGGCGCTCTCCGCGCTCTCCGCGTCAAAAAATCTACTCTTCAAACACGTGGTTAAACAAGAACGCCGCCAGCGCGCCGCCGACTACCGGCCCCACGATGTACAGCCACCAGTATTCGAGATGTCCGGTGGCCAGCGCCGGGCCAAACGTGCGCGCCGGATTCATGCTCCCGCCGCTGAGCGAACCGCCCACCAAAATATCCATCGCCAGCACAAAACCGATGGCGACTCCGGTCATGTTGCCGTTGCGGTTGGCCACGCCCGAAGCGAACACGGCGGCGACGAGGAAGAACGTCAGCACCGCTTCGAGCGCCATCGTCTTGAGCGGATTGCTCGCCGTCAAACTGCCGACGGTTGCGCCCAACCCGCCGATGTCACTGCTCGGGCCGATCAGGTAGGCGAGCAGATACGCCGCCGCCGCCGCGCCGACGAGCTGCGCGACGATGTAGAACGCGGCGCGATCCCATTTCACTTGTTTCGTAAGCGCCAGACTGATCGTCACTGCCGGGTTGACGTGCGCGCCGGAGATCGAGCCGATGATGTAAACGATCACCATCAGCGCAATGCCGTGCGCCAGTGCCACGCCGACGATGCCGCCGCCGTTGACGCTCGCCAGCGCGCCCGCGCCCGCGCCGATGAACACCAGCGTGAATGTGCCGAAGAGTTCGGCCAGAGCAGGTTTGAGATGCTCGTTCATAAATAGCCTCCTGAATGGGGGATGAGAATTGCAGAAATTATACGCTCGATGTCAATCCGGCGCAGTGTGGATTCCGGTATAATCCCCTCGTGCCTCTTCATCCGCTCTCCGGTGTTTACGCCGCCGCCGTCACGCCGCTTTACCCCGACTATTCCATAAACATTTCTGCGGTTCCGTTTTTGTTGGACTTCCTCGCCAGGCGCGGTTGTCACGGCGCCATCCTCTTCGGCACCACCGGCGAGGGCCCGTCGTTCGCGTTTCAAGAGCGAGTCGATCTGTGGCGCGAGGCCGTGCAGATTCGCAACGCCCATCCCAATTTCAAATTGATCGCCGGAACCGGCACACCCAGTCT
>CAYYCF010000024.1:0-12128 GCA_964470235.1 uncultured Anaerolineales bacterium
ACGGCAAGAACTTCTGCGAAGTGCGGCCTATGGCGGGCGGGCTGAAATTGTGGCTCGACATTCCGGTAAACGAACTGAACGACCTACAGGGCATGGCCCGTGACATGGCGAAAGTGGGCCATTGGGGCACGGGCGCGGTGGAAATAAAACTATCGAATGCCGCAGAGTTGGATTATATGATGGGGCTAGTGGAGCAATCGTATCGGTTGACGGTGTAAGAGCAACAAGTGTTGAAGTCAAAAGCGTCGGGGTCGGGCGTGCGGCTTGGTATGCGGCGCAGCGTGGGCGCGGCTAGAGGCGCTGTACCACTCGATGCTGGCACGGGCGTTTGCGGGGGAGTTGTGAAACCCTTCCAACGGATACAAAACGGAAAAACGGATGGCGCGCTGCTCATCCGTTTTGTCGTTTGGTCACCGGTTGGAATTCTGCCAAGCTATTTCCACAGAAGGTCGTTGATGAATTCGGCAGTGAGTTGGGTGCGCTCGTCGGCAGCCTGCACCAACAATTTGTGCGGATCAGTTCCGTGATAAAGATGAATGAGCACGCCCTCGTTCTTGGCAACCTTGATGGCCGGAATGAGATCGCTGTCGCCAGCGATGACGGCGGCATGGCTAATCTGTTGCTTGGCACTCAGCAACACCAAATCAACACCGATCTGAATGTCAATGCCTTTCTGAATATAGACGGGTTGACCCGTGTCATCATTGCCGCGATAAACAAGCATGCCTTCCCGGACCTCAAAGCGGGGGAGTGCGCGCAGAGCGTTGTGGAACTTCTGAGCTTGAGAGAAGCGCACGGATTCCTGGGCAGTGGGATTCTTGCGCTGGTAGGGCAGGCAGTTGTAGTAGTAAGCGCGAAGAATTTCTATCGAACCGGCGATCTTGCGCGCCAGTTTGGAATAGGAGATTTTCGCGCCCTTGAACTCGTCCCGGAGGGTGGAGTCTAGATATCCGCCATCGATGAAAACTGCAATGCGCTGTGTGTTCATACGCTATAAAGGCAAAGGCCACTCTACAAGAGAGTGGCCTGCGAATACCAAACCGGCATCCGGGGTAAGAACGCCGGGGCGAATACCAATAGTAATTCTATGGAAAGTAACAGAAAAGTCAAATGAGAAAACGTCGGAAACCATCGGCCACAAAATAGCATTTCGACCGCCCAAAGTCAAGAGGCAAAAGCTCTGTCATCTTACCTGTTTCCCAACTTCTGCCTTCAACTCTTCTCGCGTCACCACCGCATTCCCCCACCGCCTCACTACAACCCCGCCTGCGTAGTTTGCCACCGTCGCCGCTGTCAGCGGGTCTGCGCCGCCCGCCAGAGCCAGCGTTGCCACGGCAATCACCGTGTCGCCTGCGCCGGTTACGTCATACACTTCGGAGACGTTGGTGGCCGGAAGGTGGACTGTGCCTTTGTTTTGCAGGCCGAGCGACAGCCCGCGCGCGCCGCGGGTGATGAGCAACGCTTCCAAATCGAGCCGGGCAGTCAGTTCGGCCAGCGCCGACTCTACGTCGGCGTCGGCGGCCAGGGGTTTGCCCACATTGGCTTCCGCTTCGGCGCGGTTGCATTTGACCAGCGCAAAGCCACGATACTTTTCGAGATCGCCCTGCGTGTCGGCGGCCAACAAGAGTCCGCGCCCCTGCGCCAGCGTGCGCGCCGTGTTCACCAGCGATTCGTCAATCAATCCTGCGCGATAATCGGAAAACAGGATCGCCCCCGCATCGGCGCTATTCACCGATCGTTCCAACCCCGCCGCCAACTGCGCCCGAATAGGTTCAGACAACGGCTCGCGGCTTTGCCGATCGACTCGCGCCAATTGTTGTGGAAAGCGCAGTTCGCCTTCGGCCACGATGCGCGTCTTGGCGGTGGTGGGCCGCGCCGGGTCCACGATCAAACCGGCGGCGTCCACCCCGGCCTCCGTCAACAACGTGCGCAAAGCCGCGCCTTCGGCATCTTCGCCAATCACACCGATCTGTGTCGCCTTCGCGCCCAGCGCGGCGACGTTCATCGCCGGGTTGGCGCCGCCGCCCGGCACTTGCCGCCGACGGCAATAGTCCAGCACCGGCACCGGCGCTTCGCGAGACAGGCGTTCTGCGCGCCCGATCAAATATTCGTCGAGAAATACGTCGCCGACCACGACGATAGATTGTCGAGAGAACGAGTCGATATTCGTGTGCATGGAAAGTGCAGATGTCAATTAGAAACAAATGTCCCGATTCAAAATGGACGGAATACAAGTATACTCTGTCCACCAGAATTGATGAGCAGACAAGGGTCATGCACCGGAGAATGAAGCTTTGAACGTAAATTACGTTGCGCGTTGGCTATTGTGTATTCCTCTATTAACTGCCGCCTGCATTTCGACTCCGCTGCCGCCGCCCACCCCCACCGCGCCGCCGACACTAAACGTAAATTTGTGGGCAGATTACCCCGTTGTCGTCGTCGGTCACGAGCAAGGCGCTTCTGTGGTCGTTACCGATTCGAGAGGCGCGCCCGTCGTAGGCGCAACGGTTGTCGGCATGTACAAGACACCGGAAGGAACACAGAAGATCACCTTCGTCACCACCGATCCTGATGGAAGAACCCATGTTGATCTGGGCCTGCCCTACGTCACGAGCCCGGCAATGATGCTCTTGACGGTAACGGTCGTGTTGGGCAGTGATTGGGGCCACGCCTCAACCACGTTCGAGTTACAACCGTGATGATCGAAATCTACTGCGTCGCCCCGGTGAAATTGAAACTTGCCACTTTGACCGGCGGCACGCGATAGCCGTAAGCGAACATGCTGTCGCTGAGAAGGAACTTGCTTTCGCTCCCGATGGCTTCGATCTCCGCGAAGGCTTTGACATACGACTGTGTAAAGCGCAGATTCTTCACGGGGTAAGCAATCTCGCCGCGTTCGATCCAAAATAGGCCGTCGCGCGTCATGCCGGTGATCAGACATTCGCGCGAGCGCACCGTGCGCGTGTACCAGAAGCGCGTGCAGTACAAGCCGCGCTCGGTCGAGCGGATCATATCTGCGACGGACGAATCGCCCTCGGCCATGAACACGTTGAGCGGCGCAGCCTGGATGCCCCAGCGCTTGATCTCCGACGGGGCGGCGTGGCCGGTGGCTTGCGCCCCCGCTTTAGCGGCCGTGGCGCGGTCGTAGACCGCCGAACCGACGAGACCTTTTTCTACAATCGTCGCCCGCTGACGCGTCGCGCCTTCGGCGTCAAACGGCAGCGCCAACCCGCGCGGATCGCAGCCGTCGTCCCAAATCGTCACGCTCGATCTCATCGCCGCCTGCCCGGCGCGCCCCGTCATCCAGCTTCTTCCTTCGTGCACCGCCAAACCATCTGCGCCAACCAAGCACAGAAAGCTCACCATGTCCTCGACGGCGTAATCGTCGAACACCACAGGATATTCCTTCGGTTCGAGCGCGCGTGGATTCCGGCCGCGTTCGGCTTTGCGCACCGCCTCTTGGCCCGTCGCCTCGGTGTCCATATCGCGCGCGCGCCAGCCCGAACACTGCGCTCGCCCGGCCGAGTCGTCGCTCATCACGGTGGTGACGAAATCGGCATACGTGCCTGCGTGATAGGCGCGCAGGCCGCGCGAATTCGATACCGCCAGTTCGCGCGCCCCGACTTTGAACGCGCCCGCCGCCGTCAATTTTTTTGCCGCGGCCATCCTGCACACCGCGCTCACTGCCCGCGCCCGATCTTCCGGTGAGAAACTCGCCGTCGCCTCGTCGAACGATTCGACAACGGGCGGCGTTCCGGCTTCGGGCAGGCCCGGGAAGGCCGGGTCTTCGGCTTGCGCCAGCGCGATCTCCCGCGCCTGCGCCGCCGCCTTTTCGATCCCCGCCGCGCTCAGATCGTTGGTCGTCGCCGTTCCCTGCCGCTTGCCCATCACCGCGCGCACGGTCAAGGTCGCGTTCGCTTCCGACACGTTCTGGTGAATCAGATTATTGGCGAAGCGCGTGAGGTGCAGGTCTTCGGCGGTCAGCCTGGCTTCGGTCTCGTCGGCTTTGGAAACCCACAAAACAGAGTCGAGAATCCGTTGAATAGAGTCTTGTCCAATCACTTCAACACCCCCACCTTCACATTTCTAAACCGCGCGGGCGCGGCCCCGTGCCCGGTGTGCGCGATTTGTCCGGGCTGGCCTTTGCCGCAATTGGGCGTGCCCCACATCACCCAATGCCTGTCATTGCACACCGCATCGCACGAATTCCAGAACTCCGGCGTGATCCCGGTGTAAGTGCAATTCTTCAACAGCCGGCCCCGCTTGCCGTTTTTGATCTCGTACCCCATCTCCGTGCCGAACTGGAAGTTCAACCGTTTGTCGTCAATGCTCCAAGAGTGATTGGTATCCATATAAATGCCGTCGTCGGTGTCGGCGATCAAATCGTCGAGCTCCCACGTGCCAGGCTCGAGGCTCACGTTAGTCATGCGGATCAGCGGGATGCGATTCCACCCCGTGGCGCGCATGCAGCCGTTAGACGTGAGCCCGAGCAGGGGCGCGGTCTCGCGAGACATGAGGTAGCCCACGAACATCCCCCCGCGCACCACCGGCGTCGAACCGGCCGGCACGCCCTCATCGTCCCACCCGAATGTGCCAAGCCCGGTCGGCCGCAGTGCTTCCGCAGTGAGATTGACGTATTCCGATCCGTAACGGAAGTTGTTCAATTTGTCGGTCGTCAAGAATGAAGTGCCGGCGTACGCGGCTTCCGTTCCGAACACGCGATCCAATTCAATGGGATGGCCGCACGACTCATGCACTTGCAAAGCCACTTGCGCTCCACCGAGAATCACCGTCGCGCGAATGTTGCTCGGGCATTGAGCGGCGGTGAGCAGCGCCGCGGCTTCCGATGCCACCCGCTCGGCGTTGCCGGGCAAATCCATCGCCGTGATGTATTCCCATCCGGCGCACCCCTGCTGCCGCCCGGCCGAGTTCGGATACGACCGTCGCTGCACTTCGTCGCCGGACACCGCCGTCGCCATGATCCCACCGCCCGCTTCGTAAATCGTCTGCTCGGTGCGCGCGCCTTCGCTGTTGGCGAAATGCTTCACCTCTTTGATAAAGACCAGGTTGCCCTGCCGCAACGTGACCCCCTTCGCCCGCGCCATGTTGCGATCCGCTTCCATCAACAGAGCCAGCTTGTCAGCGGTGGAAACGGTGAAGGGATCAATTTGAATCGGCGTCACGTACGCGCCGCGGCTGGTCACCGCCGGGCCGAGCGTAGCCGGTTTGCCCGGAGCCAGCGCCGACGCCCTCGCAATCTTCACCGCCAGATCGGTCACCCGATCCACTTCGGTTGCAGTGAGGTCGCGCGAGGAGGCAAAGCCCCAGGCACCGTTTACCAGCACGCGCACGCCAAATCCCATTGATTCGGTGAAACCAAGCGCGTCCACACTGCCGTTCTTCACCGCGATGGTTTGCTCCGTTGTCTGCACAATGCGCGCGTCGGCGTATTCTGTGCCTTTGACGGCCGCCAGGTCGAGAGCGCGGGAGATGAGATCGTTCAAAGTTCCCTCCGTGAGGAGACGACACCGTGACTCGTGACGCGTAACACGTGACTTTGTAAGGGTCACGAGTCACGCCTCACGAGTCACGTCTAACGTCCGACGAATATGCTATACTTGCCCCATGCCCCTCTACGAATACTTCTGCTCCGATTGCCATACCAAATTTACCGCCCTGCGCCCGATGGCAAAAGCCGACGAACCGATTGGGTGCGAACAATGCGAAGGCGAACGCACGGCGCGCGTGCTATCGGTATTCTTCGCCCACTCCACCGGCAGCGGCGGGGAAACGGCCAGCATGGGCGGCGGATGTTGCGGCGGCGGTGCGTGCGGGTGCGGGCATTCGCACAACTGACGGCGGACGATTGACGGCAGACGACGATGCAAAAAGACCCTGCTTCCTTTTCGGAGGACAGGGTCTTTCATTTTTCGTGCCATGACCCACGACGGTCGCCTTCCCATCGTCCGTCGTCCGAAGCCTGTCATCTTTCACGCCGCAAACAACGACAACAGCGCCTTCTCCGCCATTGCCATCAGCGGGGCCGGGACGATGCCCAGAACGAGCGTAGCCACGCCAGTGAGACCGACGACGAAACCGAGCGGCCTCGGCAGTGACGCCGCCCCCTCCCCGGGCTTCATCCACATCACCATGATTACGCGCAGGTAATAGAAGGCGGAGATCAAACTGGTGATCACGCCGACAACCGCCAGCCACATGTAACCGGCGTCAATCGCCGCGCGAAAAACGTAGAACTTGCCGACGAAGCCCACCGTCGGCGGCAGGCCGGTGAGCGAAAGCATGAACAGCGCCATCGCCAACGCCAGCCCAGGGCGCGTCACGCCCAGCCCCGCGAAGTCCTCGATGAAGTTACCCTGCCCCGCGTCCGCGCGCTTCTCCACCGCGATCACCACCGCCCACGCGCCCAAATTCATGATCATGTAAGCCAACAGATAAAACAGCGCCGCGCTCGCCGCAAACTCGGAGAGCGTCCCTTTGCCGCCCGCGACCACTGCCATCAAAATATATCCGGCGTGCGCGATGGACGAATAGGCCAACATGCGTTTGATCGAACTCTGGGCGATAGCCAGCACATTGCCGAGTGTCATCGTCAGCGCGGCGATGATCGCTACCGCCGGGGCCCAATCGGCGGCCAGCGCCGGGAAGGCGGTGAAGAACACGCGGAACAGCGCGGCAAAGCCGCCGGCCTTCGCGCCCACGGACATGAACGCCGTCACCGCCGTGGGCGCGCCGTCGTACACGTCCGGCGTCCACATGTGAAACGGCACGGCGGCCACCTTGAATCCCAGCCCGACCAGAATCAACGACGCGCCCACCAGCAACAACGGATCCAACGCGCGCTCCGCAGTGATCGCTGCGACGATGCCCTGGAAGTTCGTCGTTCCAGTCGCGCCGTACGTGAGCGCCACGCCGTACACGAAGAAGCCCGAAGCAAACGCGCCCAACAGGAAATACTTGAGCGCAGACTCTTCCGACTCGACTCGCGGGCGGGCGAACCCGGCCAGCACGTACAGCGGAATGGAGAGCAGTTCGAGCGCCAGGAAGACGACGACCAGATCGCTGGCCGAGGCCATCATCAACATACCGGTGATCGTGAACAGCAGAAGCGCGTAAAACTCGCCGCGCTCGATGTTGTTCTTCTTGAGGTAATCCAGCGCCAACAGAACGGCGGCGAGGCCGGTGATGAGGATGATCACGTTGAGGAAGTGCGTGAAGCCGTCCAGCGTCACCATGCCGCCAAAAGCGGAGATCGTCAGCCCCGACACGAGCAGCGCGACGACGAGCGTGACGGCCAGCCCAAGAAACGCCAGCCAGGCGGTGATCGCTTTGCGATCTTTAGGAATCCACAAATCAGCCAGCAGAAGCACGCACGCCCAAGCGGAGAGGAAGAGCGGAGGGAGGATAGCGTTGAAGTCAGAAATGGTCATTTTTTTCGTTTTGAAACTCGCCGAAGACGGTAACGATCATTGCTTGCTAATGCAAAGCTAGAGGCACGCTTTGCAGAACCGCCACCAACTGATTCACCGACGGCGACATGAGGGCGAAGAACGGCGCGGGGTAGAGGCCGATCCAAAAGATGAAGACCAGAATCGGCGCCAGCACGGCCACTTCGCGCCAGTTCAAATCCTTCAATCCCTCGTTGGCCGGATTCTCCACTTTGCCCAGGAACATTTTTTGGAACATCCACAGCATGTACACGGCGGCGAGGATGACGCCGAGCGAAGCCAGTCCGGCGTACCAATACGAGCCGTACGAACCGCCCGCCCCGCCCGCGCCCCAGGCGCCGAGCAGAATGGTGAACTCGCCGATGAACCCGTTAAGCCCCGGCAAGCCCATCGAGGACAGCGACACGATCAGCGTCAGCGTTCCGTACAGCGGCATCACCTTCCACAGCCCGCCGAACTGCGCCAACTCGCGCGTGTGCCGCCGCTCGTAAATCATGCCCACGAGAAGGAACAGCGCGCCCGTCGAGAGTCCGTGATTGATCATCTGCATAATCGCGCCTTGAATGCCTTGCGCGTTCAGCGCGAAAAGACCGAGCATCACAAACCCCAAATGGCTCACCGACGAATAAGCCACCAACTTCTTTACGTCCTTCTGCGGATACGACACAATCGCGCCGTAAATAATCCCGATGACCGCCAACACGGCAATCATCGGCGCATATTGCCGCGCCGCTTGCGGGAAGAGGCCGAGATTGAATCGCAGGAAACCGTACGTGCCGAGTTTCAGCAAAACCCCGGCGAGGATCACCGACCCGGCGGTTGGCGCTTCGACGTGAGCATCGGGCAGCCACGAGTGGAGCGGCCACACCGGCACTTTGATAGCAAACGCTGCCGCAAAAGCGAGGAAGAGCAAGCCCTGCGCCGCCGCCGGAACTTTGCCCAGCATGTCCGTGTAAGAGAACGTGCCCATCGCGCTCCCCAGCCACAGAATGGCCAGCAACATCAGGATCGATCCGGCCATCGTATAGAGGAAGAACTTGATCGCCGCGTACATGCGCCGCTCGCCGCCCCAGATGCCCACCAGCAAGTACATCGGCACCAGGCTGAATTCCCAGAACACGTAGAACAGGAACAGATCGAGCGCGACGAACACGCCCACCATGCCCACTTCGAGCAGAAGGAAAAAGATCATGTATTCCTTCACCCGTTCCTGAATCGCCGACCACGAACTGAAGATGGCAATAGGCGACAGCAGTGTGGTGAGCAGAATCAACAGCACGCTGGCGCCGTCCACGCCCAGGTAGAATTCGATATTCCAGTTGGAGCCGATTTGAATCCACGGGAAGCGGACGACCAACTGCATCCCCGCTTCGTGCGGATTGAACTGAGCCAGCATGAACAGCGAGAGAACAAACGTGACCAGCGAGGTAATCACCGCGATCCAACGGATGAGGTCTTTCTGCTCTTTCGGCACGAACAACAGCACGATCGCGCCGACGACGGGGAAGAAAGTGACGAGGGTCAAAGTTGCGAACAACGCATTCATAATTCAATCTCCAGCCGCAGTAACAATTCACCGCGAAGGCGCGAAGAGCGCCAAGTTTTTCTTTTTCTCTTTCTTTCTCTTCGCGTCCTTCGCGCCTTTGCGGTTTTCTCTATCGCGTGAACAAGAAGAAGCTCAATATTCCCAGCACGCCGACCAACACCGCCAGCGCGTAATTGCGGACGTAGCCGGTCTGCACGCGGCGCAGCGCGCCCGCCGTCAGGCGAACCAAGCCGGCCAGCCCGTCGAAAAACCTGTCCACGATTCCTTTGTCAACAGCCCCGGCGGTGAACTCAGCCAGGGCGCGGAAACCGCCCGCCAGGACGATGTCGTGGAATTTATCATGCCACAAATCCCAATCCAACGTGAAGGCCGCGAAGCGGCAGAGCGCTTCGAACGGTCTGATGATGAGCGCGCTGTACAGCTCGTCAACGTACCATTTGCCGTTGAGGAACGTGAAGATCGGGCCAAGCCCTTTTTGCAGAGGATCATCGGCCGTCATCATCGGCTGGCGTCCGTAAATCAAATACGCGAGTCCGATGCCCGCTAACGCGACAACCGTCGAAAGGAGCGCGACGAGGAGGTTGAACTCGCCGGGATGAATCTCTATCGTATGCTCCAGCCATTGCGTGAGCCATTCCAACTTCGGCAAATTCATCGCGCCGCCCACAACCGACAGCGCCGCCAAAATGATCAGCGGCACGAGCATCACCTTCGGGCTTTCGTGCGCGTGCTTCGCGGCTTCGGTACGCCCGGCGCCGAAAAACACCATGAAGATTTGGCGTCCCATGTAAAACGCCGTGAAGAACGCCGCGGCGGTCAACAACAGATACACGGCGAGGCCGTGCCACTGCCCCTCCCCCACGCCGATCTTCCAGGCATCGGCCAAAATTTCGTCCTTCGACCAGAAACCGGCCAGTGGGAACACTCCGGCCAACGCCAGCGCGCCGATCAAATACACCCAAAACGTCGTCTTCATGTGCGCCCGCAGGCCGCCCATGTTGCGCATGTCTTGCGCATCAAAGGCCTCTCCATTGCTCCCCTGCACCCCAACATCATGCCCGCCGCCGCCATGACCCTCAGCGACTGTATGATGCCCATGCTCCATTCCGTGAATCACCGAGCCGGACGAAAGGAAGAGCAGGGCTTTGAAGAAGGCGTGCGTCAGCAGATGGAACATGCCGGCGACGTACGCGCCCATGCCTACTGCCGCAATCATGAAACCCAGTTGCGAAATGGTTGAATACGCTAACACCCGTTTGATGTCGAATTGTCCCAGCGCAATCGTTCCGGCGAGAAAAGCGGTGGCCGCGCCGACGATGGCGACGACGACCTGCGCTTCGGGCGCGAGCGCGAACAGGACATTCGAGCGCGCGATCATGTAAATACCCGCCGTGACCATCGTAGCCGCATGAATGAGAGCGGACACCGGTGTGGGGCCGGCCATCGCGTCGGGCAGCCAAATGTGCAGCGGAATTTGCGCCGACTTGCCGGTTGCGCCCAGCAGCAACAGCAGAGTGATCGCCAAAATCGCCGGGCGCATCGTCGCGCTGACGTGCTCGGCCATCCCGAACACGTCGTTGAATGTGAGCGTGCCAAACGTCCAGAAGATAATGAACATGGCGAGGGCAAAACCGAAGTCGCCGATGCGGTTGACCACGAAGGCTTTACGCCCGGCGCGCGCGTTGCCCACGCCGCCCTCGCCTTTATCGAACCAGAAACCGATGAGCAGGTACGAGCAAAGGCCCACGCCCTCCCAGCCCACGAAGAGCATAAGGTAGTTGTCCCCCGTCACCAGAATCAACATCGAGGCGATGAAGAGATTCAGATACACGAAGAACCGCGAGAAGCGCGGGTCGCCCTTCATGTAGCCGATGGCGTAAACGTGAATGAGCGTGCCGACTCCGGTAACCAGCAGCATCATCGTCACCGACAGCGTATCAATTTGAAATGCCCACGGCACGTGTAGGGGCGGGGCTATGCCCCCGCCCTCGATCACGATCCAATCGGCCAATTTCACCGTCTCCGCGTGGAAGCCGGTAGTGGCCAGACCGACGAATTGCAGAACCGCGATCACAAACGCCGCGCCCGACGCGAGCGAGGCGATGATGCCCGCCCACGGGTCGCCGATCCGGCGGCCGGCGATGCCGTTGATCAGCAGGCCGGCAACCGGAAAAAGAATAATCAGAGGAATGAGAGTGTGCATGATTAGCCTTTCAACTGATGTACTTCGTCCACATCAATTGAATGCTTGGACTTGAAAATCGCCACGATCAGCGCCAGGCCGACGGCCACTTCGGCGGCGGCGACGGTCATTACGAAAAACACAAAAATCTGGCCGGACATGGCCGCCGGGTTAACCGCCCCTGCCGTCTGGAACTGCCGCGCAAAGGCCACGAACGCCAGGTTAGCCGAGTTCAGCATCAACTCCACCGACATGAAAATGATGATGGCATTGCGCCGCACGAGCACGCCGGTCACGCCGATGGTGAACAGGATTGCCGAGAGAATGATGAAATAAGAGGTCGGGATCATTGGTCGTTTTCTGCCTGCAAACGGAACAAGGGTTGGTTTCAGTAAAACGGTTGGCGCGGATTAGACGGGCTGAAATGTTCTCACTTGCGCCGGATTACTTTTACCTTTTCCTCTTTTGTCAACACAATCGCCCCCACCATCGCGGCCAACAGCAAAATCGAAGTGACTTCAAACGGGAAAAGGTACGTCGTGAAAAGTTGTTTGCCGATCTCCAACGGACTGCCGAAGGCCTTGATGGTTTCCGGCTGAAGCGCGTCGGGGGTTGGACCCAAACCGCGCGCTACCAGCGCGTAGCCCGCCACGCCCAGCAGCGCGAGCCCGAGAAGCACGGCCAGCGGTTGTTGCCAGGGCGTAGCCTGTTTAGCCTGGCGCAATTTCTCCGCGCCGAGGAGCATGATCACGAACATGAACAGCACCATGATCGCCCCGGCGTACACCGTCACTTGCACCATCGCGATGAAGGGCGCATTCAGCGCCAGGTAGAACACCGACACGACCGCGAA
Source organism: uncultured Anaerolineales bacterium (assembly GCA_964470235.1). Lineage (GTDB taxonomy): Bacteria > Chloroflexota > Anaerolineae > Anaerolineales > VGOW01 > VGOW01. Next base: position 12,048 of record CAYYCF010000024.1, read on the forward strand.
GTTCATGATCAAAAACAGCGCGGAATATACGGCATTGGAACTGATCATCATGGCCAACGCAGAAACGACGGCGATGACGGC
>CAYYCF010000024.1:12228-13777 GCA_964470235.1 uncultured Anaerolineales bacterium
CATATCCGGTATCGCCCGATCGAACTTGCCCGGCTCCACCGGCTGCGGCGTGGGTTTGCCACCGGCAGGCACGGGAACGATCAGCATCTCTTTGGTGAAGATGGCCGACTCACGATCCGTGTACGACAGTTCGTAATTGCTCTCCAGCACTATCGCTTCGGTGGGGCAAGCGTCTTCGCAAAAACCGCAGAAGATGCAACGGAGCATGTTGATCTCGTACACTTTCGAGTACCGCTCGCCGGGAGAAAAACGGTCGGCGTCGGTGTTCTCGGCGGCCTCCACGAAGATCGCGTCCGCCGGGCACGCCGCCGCGCACAACGCGCACCCGATGCACTTCTCCAGCCCGTTGTCGTACCGCTTGAGTTCGTGCCGCCCTTTGAATCGTTCGCGCGTCGGGCGTTTGACTTCGGGGTATTGAATCGTGACCGGCTCTTCAAAAACGTGCTTGAAGGTTGTGCCGAGGCCTTTGATAATCTCCACAAACATTGTTACCTCACCCTATGCTCTTGAACAAAACCAACGCCACCGCCGTCACGGCCACACTGGCCAACGCCAGCGGGAGCAGAACCTTCCAGCCAAAGCGCATCAGTTGATCGTACCGCAGGCGCGGCAGTGTGGCGCGAATCCAGATCATCGTCACGAGGAAGAAAGCCGTCTTTGCGCCGAAATAGAGCACGCCCAGAATACCGGCCATCCAGTTCGGCACCGCGTCGATGAACGGGCCGAGGTAGCCGCCGTAAAACAGCGCCACGCCGATGCCGCTGACGGCCACCATCTTGATGTATTCGGCCATGAAGAACAACGCGAACTTCATGCCCGAGTATTCGGTGTGATACCCGGCCGTCAATTCCTGTTCGGCTTCGGGCATGTCAAACGGCGAGCGATTCGTTTCGGCCAGGGTGGCGATGAAAAAGATCAGCGCCGCCACCGGTTGGCGCACCACGTTCCACACCGCGCTCTGCGACAGCGTAATGTCCTGCAAGCTCATCGAACCGGCCAGCAAGATCGGCCCGATGATCGAAAGACCGAGCGCGATTTCGTAACTGACCATCTGCGCCGTCGAGCGCAAACCGCCGAGCATGGCGTATTTATTTGCCGACGACCACCCGGCCAACACGATCCCATACACCGCAATGGATGCCACCGACAAAATATACAGCACGCCGACGTTGAGATCGGCCACGGCCAGCGGCACGTTGTAACACGTCCACACCCACGATGGAGAGAAGGCTGTGGGTACGCAAATGTTCACCGGCGGGCCGAACGGCACAACGGCCATGATCACCAACGACGGCAGGAGGGTAATCACCGGCGCGACGATGAACATCAGCCGATCCGCTCCGGCGGGGATCAACTCCTCTTTGAAAAACAGCTTGATGCCATCCGCCACTGGCTGGAAGAAACCGAACGGCCCGGCGCGGTTCGGGCCGATGCGCACTTGCAGCCAGGCCATCACTTTGCGCTCGGCCAGAGTCATGTAGGCAAAGGCGGTCAAAAGAATGAACGCCAGCAGCGCGCTTTTGATCAAGGCGGCAAGGCCAACTTCGAC
>CAYYCF010000024.1:13877-15798 GCA_964470235.1 uncultured Anaerolineales bacterium
GTCGTGCCGCGATCATAGAGAAGCGTCGTCGGCACGGCCACCAATTTGCCGTCGTGGGAACGCCTTGCGGGCGCGATCGATTCAAGCGCGATAGACGCCACCGCCTCACCCCGATCCGCCGCCGTCGGATATTGCACCCCGAGTCCGGCTCTGTTCTCGTGCGCCGTGCCGCCGTAATAAAGATCACCGCCGCCCACGTCGGGCAATTGCTTTTCGACCCGGGCCAGAGCTTGATACGAAATGCTGGCATATTCCGGCACGGCCTCAGCGATCTCATCCATCACCGCCGCCGCGCTCGGCTTCGCCTTGCCCTGCCCCACACGCTCGCCCATCTGCGAAAAGATTCGCCAATCGGCGCGGCTTTGCCCCATGGGGGGAACGGCGGGATAAAACCTTTGCACGCGCCGCTCGCCGTTGGTGAACGTGCCTTCGCGCTCGGTGAACGCCTGCGCAGGCAGCACCGCATCGGCGGCTCGCGCGGTGGCCGTGAGAAATAATTCGGAAACAATCGTGAAACCGGCCTTGGGCAATTTGATTCCATCGCCAACAGGATCGGTCGCAGCGATCAGCAACACCGCGCAGTCGGGCAGAGTCCCGCCTGTCGGGCGCGCGCCCATATCCCACGCGCCCTGCGTGTTGGCGTCTTCCCACATCGCAATCAAACCGTTGTTCGGCTTGCCGACGTGTTTCGAATTGATCAGTAGATTCGCGCACGCACCCGCCAGCGCGCCGCTCGCGGCGAAATCCATCCCCTCGCCGCCGAACAGGATCACCAGATTCTCGGCCCGCGCCGCCTCCTCTGCCAATCCGTTCACGGCATTCACCTCGTCGCCGTATCCGTAGGTAATCTTTCGTTTGGCGCAGCGATCCAACTTCGTCGGTCTGGCGTTGGCCACGAACAAAGTTGCGCCGCGCTCCACTGCCTGTTTGACTCGCAACCACCACACCGGCGCTTCTTCTTCGAGATCGGACGCGACGACGATGATCGTTGTGCCGGCGCGCACGTTGCGGAAATTCGATCCGGCGCCGATGCCGACTTTTTGAATCAGGTCGCCGCCGCCCATGCGCGAGTTGAGCGCGACGCGTCCGCCGAGTCCGGTAACAAGTTTGTTGAAGGTAAACAGGTCTTCGTTCGAAAGGCGGCCCCCCGCGAGTCCGGCCACTGATCCATTGGCCGCTTTCAATTGCGAAGCAATCGCCTTGAGCGCATCCTCCCAAGTCGCTTCTTCGAGTTTGCCGGTAGCAGCGTTGCGCACCAACGGCGCGGTGAGGCGGTCCTGGCTGGCGGTGAAGTGATGACCGAAGCGGCCTTTGTCGCAAATCCAAATTTCATTGACCTGCTCGTTCTGGCGCGGCATCACGCGCTTGATCTCGAACTTGCCGGACGTGCCACTGCGGCGCGTATTGAGGTGCAGGTTGCACCCCACCGGGCAGTGCGTGCAGATGGAGGCCGAGTTCGTCAACTCCCACGGGCGCGCACCGAAACGGAAGTCGGCGGTGGTGAGCGCGCCCACGGGGCAAATGTCGGTGGTGTTGCCGGAGAATTTGGAATCAAAGCCGGGCTCGGAGAAGGTGATGATTTCCAATTTTCGTCCACGCTCATAAAAGCCGATGACGTGATCGTCCACAATCTCGTCGGAGAAACGGACGCACCGCGCGCATTGAATACAACGTTCGCGATCAAGATAGATGAGGGTGTCGTCCGGTGCGCCGAGCGGGACGTGCTTGCCGAGATGTTGCTTTTCGTCGAAGACGAACCGGCTCGCGCCGGGGCCGTGCCGCATCGTCAAGTTTTGCAACGGACACTCGCCGCCCTTGTCGCAAATCGGGCAATCGAGCGGGTGCGACGTGAGGAGAAATTCGAGGACGTCTTTGCGCGCGGCGGCAACTTTCTGGTTGGCCGTGCGAATGTGCATCCCCT
>CAYYCF010000025.1:0-15795 GCA_964470235.1 uncultured Anaerolineales bacterium
TGGAATCGGCGCGCAAGAACAGCCCGGCGTTGATTGTGCTTGACCTCATGCTTCCCAAATTGGACGGCTACGAAGTCTGCCGCCGCGTGCGCGCCGACTCGGACGTGCCGATTATCATGCTCACCGCCCGCGACGAAGACATAGACAAGATCATCGGCCTCGAACTCGGCGCGGATGATTACATGACCAAGCCCTTCAACCCGCGCGAATTGTTGGCGCGAGTGAAAGCAATTTTACGGCGCAGTGAGCGCGCCGCAAAACCCGCCGGCCAGCGGGGACCCATCCACGTCGGCGATCTCACCATGGACGACGCGCGGCGCGAAGCCACCGTCGGCGGCAAGCCCGTCGCTCTGCGCGCAAAGGAATTCGACCTTCTGCTCACGCTGGCCGAGCATCGCGGCATCGTCCTCACCCGCGAACAGCTTCTCAATCTCGTTTGGGGCTTCGACTTCTACGGCCAGACTCGCACGGTGGACGTGCACGTGGCGCATTTGCGAAAAGTGTTGTCGGGCAGCGCTGTGAGCATCGAGACGGTGACGGGCGTGGGGTATAAGCTGGTGGGATAATGTTCAACTCTCTCCGCTTTCGCCTCATCGCCTCTTACGTTTTCATCGTCCTCGTCTGCCTCCTCTTCATCGGCTTATCCCTTCTGTTCTTTCTTCGCAACGGCGTCGTCATCGAACGGCTGGATAATTTGCGCCTGAATGAGATCGCGCGAGTCTCATTGCGCGACCTCCCGCCCCCGACGGACTCTTCGCTGGAATCGTTGCAGCGTTACGCCGTCGTGCTTTCTAATGCCAGCAGCGCGCGGATTCTTTTTGCCGATGCCTCCGGCCAGGTGAAAGTGGATAGCGCCGTGCTGGCCGGGCAAGCGCAACCAGGCGACATTTCCAAAATTGAAAGACTGCCTTCCAGTCCTCCTGCGCCGGATAACGCGCGCGCCACTGTGCGCGACTCGGCGCGGCGCGTGTGGGTGCTAGTTGCCCGCCCCGCCGGGCCACTGGGATGGTTTGTCGTATTTGCCAAACAACGCACTACGCCGTTCGAATACCTGCGCGAATATTTTCTTACGCCGCTGACGCAAGCGGCAGCGGTTGGCATCGCCTTGTCCGTCGTCATGGCCTTGCTTATCACGCAATGGGTCACGCGCCCTCTGCAAAGAGTGTCGCAGGCGGCGGGCGCCATCGCGCAAGGGGATTTTGATCACACGGTTCCCGTGACCGGCCCGACGGAAGTGCGATCGCTGGCGCGATCCTTCAACAACATGATCACCCGCGTCAAAACCAGCCAACTGACGCTGCGCGATTTTGTGGCCAACGTGTCGCATGAACTGAAGACTCCGTTGACTTCCATTCAGGGATTCTCGGCCGCGATTCTGGATGGCACGGCCTCCGACCCCGATGCCATCCGCCGCGCTGCGAGCGTCATCAACGAAGAGGCCGAACGCATGCGGCGGCTGGTTGAAGGCTTGCTCGATCTCGCGCGCCTCGACGTGGGGCAGGCCGCTCTCCACCGTCTTCCGACCGATCTGGCCGCGGTGTTGCGCTCCATCGCGGATAAATTCAGTTTGCGCGCCGCCGAAAAACAAATCATGCTTCGTGCCGAGATTGATATGTTGCCAACTGTCATCGCCGATGCTGACCGCCTGGCGCAGGTGTTTACAAACCTGTTGGATAACGCGATCACGCACACGCCGGCCGGCGGCAGGGTAACGGTGGCGGCGCGGGCCAATACCGGATCGGGCGGGGTGGCGGTCACCGTTACCGATTCCGGCGGCGGCATCCCCGCGGACGATCTGCCGCGCATCTTCGAGCGTTTCTATCGCGTGGACAAATCGCGCGCGGCGGGCAAAGGTTACGGGTTGGGGTTGGCGATCAGCAAAGAAATTATTCAGGCGCACAAAGGGACGATTACCGCGGAGAGCGTGCAAGGCCTGGGCACGAAATTCACGGTGCAGTTGCCCGCCGCCGATAGCGGGGACACGACGGTCGCGAGAAGAAAAAAGTGATGTATAATTTCGGCATTCGGGCGGTTAGCTCAGTTGGTTAGAGCATTGCGTTGACATCGCAAAGGTCGTAGGTTCGAGTCCTATACCGCCCACTCGGCCTACCGCGTATGGCTTATCGCTCATCGCAGAGCGCAAACAACAAGCTATCCGCGATATGCTATATGCCATAAGCGCGACGACCGGGACGAGTAACTGCAAGGGCGTGCATCAGGGAAGCGGAGCCACAGACTGGAAGCCCCGCTTGCACGAGCGCAGCGAAAACCACCCGCGAGCGTAAACCGGAAATCGCACAGCGGACATCCAGTCCGCCGCGAAAGTATGGGAAACGGGCCGGCCCGTTACAGCCGCAGAGATAGTCAAGTCGAATAGTCTGGTAGTCGGGTAGTCGAGTAGTCGGGTAGTCGAGCGATTGACTACAAGACTACCAGACCACAAGACCACAAGACTACCTGACTAAATTGGGTGGAACCGCGTGAGCAGAGCTCTCGCCCCAAAATGATTTTGGGCGAGGGCTTTTTGTTTTGAGGGGGGGAAGCAGGCTGAAGGTTACTCGGCGCGGAAAAGATCGTCCACCGCCACTTCGAAGCCGGTGAGGATATTGGAGCGCGCCCGCTCGCCGGAGCCGAACTCGCCCAGCAGCTTGTAGGCGCGGCCTTCGAGCGTGAACACGGAGACGCGGCGTGCCTTGGGATCAATCATCCAGTATTCGCCGATACCGGCCTGAGCATACTCTTGAGATTTCAAGTCGGAGTCAACGCGCGCCGTTGTGGGCGACAAAATTTCGAGCGCCAGATCGGGCGGGCCGCTTTCTTGTTTGCCCAACCGCCCAAGATTAGCTTTCAACCAGATCATGACGTCAGGTTCACGGTACTTCCCAGGCCATAAGCGGATAGGGTGAGGCGCAACAACGATCTTTCCGGCATCTTTTTGCTCAAGCCAGGCCTTCACTCTGGATGCAAATTCCAAAAGAATGTTCTGGTGGTCAAGCGTCGGCATGGGCAGAATTACCATCCTTCCGTCTGAAAGTTCGATCCGCCGATTAGTGGCATCGGACAAGGCCAGGAACACAGTTTCAGTCCAATACTGCTCGCGGAACCATTCGTAGATAAGTTCCTGCTCGCTTTGGGCGGGCGGTTCTGCCATGGCTTCTTGCGTTGGGCGGGGCGGCGATTCAACGATAGTCATATTGCACCTTCATCCTGAGCAAAGTTTAGCACAAACAGAGGAGACCACAAAATGAGACAGCCTGCTGAAAAATACGAAGACTCTGAACTCTACAAAATACGCCACTCGGCGGCGCACGTGATGGCGCAGGCCGTGATGGAAATGTTTCCCGGCCAGGCGAAGATCGCCATCGGCCCGCCTATCGCCGATGGGTTTTACTACGACTTTGACTTGCCGCGCTCGCTCACGCCCGAGGATTTGGAAGCGATTGAAAAAAAGATGCGGCAGATCATCGGCGGCAAACATCCCTTCGTCCGCAAAGAGGTGGGCGCCGACGAAGCCCGGTCACAGTTCAAAGATCAGCCGTACAAAGTTGAGTTGATTGATGGGCTGGACAAAGGCGGGTTGGACGAATACGGCAATCCCATCACCGAGAAGCCGGTCATCTCATTTTACACGCACGACACGTTCACCGATCTGTGCCCGGGGCCGCACGTCGAGCATACGGGCAAGGTCAACCCGTCGGCGTTCAAACTGATGAGCATCGCCGGAGCGTACTGGCGCGGCGACTCGAACAAGCCGCAACTGCAACGTATCTACGGCACGGCCTGGAAGACCGCCGACGAGTTGAAAGATCATCTTTCGAAATTGGAAGAGGCCAAGAAGCGCGATCATCGCAAGTTGGGCAAAGAACTCGGCCTGTTCTTTTTCTCCGAAGACATCGGCCCAGGTTTGCCGTTGTTCACGCCCAAAGGCGAAATGCTCCGGCGCTTGATGGAGAACTACGTCCGCGACACGCAAACCCGCTACGGCTATCAACACGTTTGGACGGGGCACATGGTCAAAGAGGATTTGTACAAACGCTCCGGCCACTACGACAACTTCAAGGACTCGATGTTCCCGCCGATGGTGGACGAGGAGACGGTCTTCCGCCTCAAGCCGATGAACTGCCCCAGCCACATGACGCTGTACAACGAAATGGGCACGCACTCGTACCGCGATCTGCCTCTGCGCTTCGCCGAATTCGCCACGCTCTACCGTTACGAGAAGACGGGCGAACTCAGCGGCCTGACTCGCGTGCGCGCCCTCACGCAAGACGATTGCCACATCTTCTGCCGCCCCGATCAGATTCAGCAGGAGTTCGACCTGTGTTTGAATCTCATCCGCGAAGTGTTCCATCGCTACAAGATGACGGACTATCGCGTGCAGCTTTCTCTGCGCGGCGGCATGGGCAAGTTCGTGGCCGACGACGAGAAGTGGACAATGGCAACGGACGCACTCAAAGCCGCGCTCGACGCGAACGGCGTGGAGTACGACGCCGTCGAGGGCGAAGCCGCGTTCTACGGCCCGAAGGCCGACTTCATGGCGAAGGATGCGCTGGGGCGCGAGTGGCAGTTGTCCACGATTCAAGTGGACTTCATTCAACCGGCCAGGCTCGGATGTGAATACGTCGGCGAGGACGGCCAGCCGCACACGCCCGTGCTTCTGCACCGCGCCGTCACCGGTTCTACTGAGCGTTTTCTCGGCGTCATCATCGAACACTTCGCCGGCGCGTTCCCCGTATGGCTGGCGCCGGTGCAGGCGATGATTGTGCCGATCACGGATCGCAACGTGGAGTATGCCAACCGGGTGGCCGATCAACTCAAGGCCGCCGGTTTCCGCGTGGAAGTGGATTCCCGCAGCGAACGGATGCAAGCCAAAATCCGGGACGCGCAATTGCAGAAGATTCCGTTCATGCTGGTGGCGGGCGACAAAGAGGAGGCTACGGGCGCGGTGGCCGTCCGCCTCCGATCCGGCGAGGACCTAAAGGCCAAACCGCTGGCTGAAGTGCTCGAACTGCTTAAATCAGCGGAATCCAGCGAAGATTAAAATTAGAACATCTGTATTGACAAAGTGCCTCAGGCTGTCGTAATATAGCGGCACATTCGTTGATCCGTCTGTAAATGCAGATGGTGACTTAGACAAAAGGAGATAGCCATGTACCAGAAAATGATCATCGCCGGGAATTTGGGCAAAGACCCCGAAATGCGCTACGCGCCCAACGGGGACGCCGTCACCAATTTGAATGTGGCGACGAATCGCAAGTACACCGACAAAGCCGGCCAGCCGGTCAAAGAAACGACGTGGTTTCGCGTGTCGGTGTGGGGCAAGCAGGCCGAGACCTGCAATCAGTATCTCAAGAAGGGCAGTGCCGTGCTGATCGAGGGCAGGCTGCAGGCCGATAAAACGACCGGCGGCCCGCGAATTTACCAGCGGCAAGATGGCACGTCCGGCGCGTCGTTTGAAGTGACCGCCGAGTCGGTTCGCTTTTTAAGCACCGGCCAGCGCGACGAAGAAGGTGGAGCGTCGGGCGGGCATTCAGTGAGCGAGGCCCCGGCAGACGAAGAGAACATCCCGTTTTAACGTAGAGACGCAGATAGTCCCTGAAGCGAAAAGGGATGCCGCGTCTTCTGACAAGCAATAAGAAAAGCACAAAACAGCCGTCGGCGAATAACCGGCGGCTGTTTGTGCGTTTGGAGCAAACCTATGAGCGACCAACCCGATACCCCGCAACCGCAATCCCCGCCGCCCCAACCCGCCGCCGCTCCTCCGCAGCAAGTGTCGGTGGAAATTCCCGGCAACCTTGACGCCGCCTACTCCAACTTTGCCGTCATCACCCATTCTCCATCCGAAGTCGTGATTGATTTTGCGCGCGTGCTTCCCAACACGCCCAAGGCGCGAGTGGTCTCGCGCATCATCGTGACGCCGATGAACGCCAAACTGTTGTTGAAGGCGCTGACCGAAAATTTGGCCAAATACGAAGCGCAGTTCGGCCCCATCATCGTGCCGACCGGATTGGCGGAGCAGTTGTTCAAGCCGCCGAAACCGCCGGAGTAGGGCGAGCTTTTTTTGACAACGGATGAAACGGATGGGAACGGATGTTATGATGGTGACGTATGGCTAAAGTCGAAACGCCGCATGACGACTTGACGTACAAGATCATCGGCCTGGCGATGAAGGTGCACAACGAGTTGGGGCCCGGATTGCCGGAAGAGGCTTATCAGAAGGCGATGGCGATCTTATTGGCCGAGGAGGGCGCGCACTGCGATTACGAATTTGCGGTGGAAATCACTTTTCGCGGGCGCGTGGTGAGCAGATTCGAACTGGATTTAGTCGTTGATCAGAAAGTCATTCTTGAATTCAAAGCTGTCGCCGCGCTGGCCCCCGTTCACGAACAGCAAACACTCACGTATCTGGCCGCCTCTGGCCTTGATATCGCCTTGCTTATCAACTTCGGCGCGTCACGTCTTGAGTACAAACGCCTCTTTCCCTCGAAAGCCGTACAATCAAGCCCCGCCTATCAAGCGCGTCAAGCCGCCCTAAAACAGAATCAAAAAGACATCCGTTAGAATCCGTTCCATCCGTTGTCAACAAATGAAAAATCTAAACGACATCTCCTCTCGCATCCTCGACACCTTTGCTACCAAGAACGTCGCCCGTGACAAGGCCCTCGAACGCTCGCGCGCCCTCATCCGTTTCTGCGCCAACTCCATCCGCGCCACGCACCGTGACGAGCGCGACGAAGCCCGCGCCCTGCTGGCCGAAGCGAAGAAAATTGTGGACGCTATCCGCGCCGACCTCACGACCTATCCCGATCTCTACCATGCCGGATACACGCAGGACGCGCTCAAAGAATTTGCCGAAGCCAATATCGTGCTGGCGTTGGTGGCCGACGAACCCCTGCCCGAACCCGAAGCGCTCGGCGTCGAATACGCCGCCTACCTCAACGGGCTGGGCGAAGCCGCCAGCGAAATGCGCCGCCGCTGTCTCGACATCATCCGCAACGATCACTCTGCCGAAGCCGAGCGGTTGCTCGAGGCGATGGACGAGATTTACAACATGCTGGTCACGGTGGACTATCCCGACGCGATCACTGGCGGCCTGCGCCGCACCACCGACCTGGTGCGCGGCGTCACCGAGCGCACGCGCGGCGATTTGACGATCAGTTTGCGGCAACAGAGGTTGCAGGAAGCCCTAAAGAGATTTGAACAACAGAAATAAGAAAAGAGTGCGTGGCTTCGCCACGCACTCTTTTTCTTAAATCGTTAGCACCGCATACAACGACAGATCGTTCGTATGCCCATCCGAGCGGAACATTTCGATCACCCTCAACCCCGCCGCTTCCGCCAACCCCCTGAGCTCGTCCTCGTCGAAGTGGTGAACGTAGCGCAAACTGCGCCCGCCGCGTTTCCACGTCAGCAGAAAATCATTGTTCCCTAAGTCCTGCGCGATCTTGCGCCGCATTCTCTCACTGTGCAATATTTGCCACACAGAGAGCGCCAGCCGCCCACCGGGTCGCAGAACGCGCGCCAACGATTGCAAGAGCGGCAAACGATTCGGTTTGGGGAGATGATGAAGAACGGCGTAACAGATAACGGTAGGGAACGAATGGGGGGCGATGGGCACAGGGGCCGAGAGATCGGCCAGAATGAATCGTGGATGCTGTGGGGCGGACTCCCCTCTCCCGTCGCGGCGCACCCTGAACGGAGCGGCGTGTTTTTCGCCGCGAAGTCGAAGGGCCGCGACGGGAGAGGGGCCGGGGGTGAGGGCCGCCCGCCCGATCAACTTCGTGCTGAAATCAATTCCAACGTATCGGCATTCGCCTGGCAGAACTCGGCGCACCCGCCCGTCTCCGCATCCCGCGTCCAGCACCGCCGATTGATCCAGCATCGTCAGCGTCCGCGCGATGCCCGGATTGATCGCTTCGCGCGACCGCGAAAATTCGGCGGCGAATGAGTTGTAGAAATCCTGATTGAGTTTCGTGTAATCCATTAGCCACACACCATATGGCGTTATAATACGACAAGAAAGGTGGCGAAGCCCATGAGCACCGATACCATGCTTGTCCAAATCCGCAGCCTAGAAGCCCAACTGGCAATGCTGAAAGCCGACCTCAACCGCGTCAGCCGTCAGCAAACCCCATTTGCAACTCTCTATGGCGTACTAAAAGGTGTTGCCAGCACAACCGAACAGGAAATTGAAGCGGCTAAGCTGCAAATCAAAATCGAGCCGCGCTAGTCGCCACAGTCATTGTATATCGCGATGTTTTAGGCGAACAGGCGGCTATCGTGACAAAAGATCGCTCCATTACCGGCTCTGGTCTGGCGCCTGTAATCTGGTAAGTATGACCCTCGACATTGCCCACCGCCGCGAGCCACGCGCGCTTGACGCTCGCGACGACACCCGTCTCCTCGCCATCGTAGAAGCCGTGCGCGCCATGCCCGCATTTTCCGCTCAAGAAATGCACGCGCTTCTTCGAAGTCACCCGAAGCCGGATGGCGGCGCGTTCAGCAAAAGCCATCTCGTGCAAGCGTACCGGCAATTGACGGCGGCCGGTGTTCTGCCCTTCGAGCGCGAAACTCTGCGCCGCTTGCAGATGAAACCCACCCGCACCATCTCCGGCCTCGCGCCGGTCACTGTTCTCACCAAACCCTATCCTTGCCCCGGCCAGTGCATCTTCTGCCCCACCGACGCGCGCATGCCCAAAAGTTATTTGCGCGACGAGCCGGGCGCGATGCGCGCCGAGCAGCACAACTTCGATCCGTATGAACAGACGGCGGCGCGCATTGCTACGTTTCAAGCCGTGGGGCACAGCACGGACAAAGTCGAACTCTTGATTCTGGGCGGCACGTGGTCGTCGTACCGGCGCGATTACCAAGAGTGGTTTGTGCAGAGATGCTTCGACGCCATGAACGGGCGCGACTCGTCTTCGCTCGAAGAAGCCCAACTCTGGAACGAAACGGCCACGCACCGCAACACCGGCCTGGTTATCGAAACGCGGCCCGATCACGTGAACGCCGACGAAATTCGCTGGTTGAGGCGGCTCGGCGTGACCAAAGTGCAAATGGGCGCGCAGAGTTTTGACGATCACATTTTGGAGATCAACAAACGCGGCCACACTGCCGAGCAGACGCGCGAAGCCGTCACCCTGCTCCGCGCCGCCGGATTCAAAATCGCCCTGCACTGGATGCCGAACCTGCTCGGCGCAACGCCTGACTCCGACCGCGCCGACTTCCGCTGGTTGTGGGACGACGAAGGCCTGCGCCCGGACGAAATCAAAATCTATCCGTGTTCGCTGTTGGCAAATGCCGAATTGTATGAAGTCTGGCAGCGCGGCGAGTATCAACCCTACAGCGACGACGAACTGATTGAGCTAATTGTAGATTGCAAGCAGACCGCGCCGCACTACTGCCGCATCAACCGCGTTATCCGCGACATCCCTGCGCCCAACGTGGTGGCCGGCAGCACGCGCTCGAACATGCGTCAAGACGTTCACCGCGTTTTGCGCGAGCGCGGACTCAAATGCGAGTGTCTGCGCTGCCGTGAAGTGCGCGGCACAAACGTCAGCCGCGACGATCTTCATCTGCAAATCGAAAGTTACGCCACGCGCGTCGGCCTGGAACATTTCATTTCGTACGTGACCGGTGAAGATCGAGTCGCGGGATTTTTGCGCCTCAGTCTCCCCTCTCCTAAAGGGAGAGGGGCAGGGGGTGAGGGTGATCTTCCAGAAATAGCCCACGCCGCCACGATCCGCGAACTCCACGTCTACGGCCCTTCGCTCGGACTGGGCGACGATAGCGCCGGGGAAGCGCAGCACTTGGGGTTGGGCGCGCAGTTGTTGGCCGACGCGGAGCGAATCGCGCTCGATGCCGGATTCAACAAAATCGCCGTCATCGCCGCCATCGGCACCCGCGAGTATTACCGCAAGCACGGCTTTGAAGTGGACGGGCTGTATATGACGAAAGAAATTCCGGGGACGGATTGAACGGCTGCAGCGGATGTTTCGGTATCTGTTAAATCCGTTTCATCCGGTGACGGGAATCTTTATGACCGGCAACTCTTCCCGCCAAGCACAACTCGCCGCCGAGCGCCTCTTCCGGCAGAAAGGCTACCTGGCCGCAACCGTGCGCGAGATTGCAAAAGCGTCAAAGGCGCGCGCCGCTGACGGCCTGAGCAAAGAGGAACTACTGTGGTCAATCGCCCGCCGCGCCGCCGATGAATTCTTCGCCGCGCTCGAACCCATTGCCGGCAATGATGAACCGGCGCAGCTCAAACTGCGGCACGCCATCATCGCCCACGTCGGCGTGATCACCCGTAATCTTGACGCCTCGGCAGTGTACTTCAACGAGTGGCGGCATCTCAGCCCCCGCCGCCGCGCCCTGTTCGCCAAAGGCCGCGACGAATACGAGGCCCTGTTCCGCGCCATCTTGCGCGAAGGAATCCAGTCCGGCATTTTCGCGCCGGTGGATGAAAAGTTCGCCGCCCTGCTTGTGCTTTCCGCGCTGAATTGGACTCACCAGTGGTACAAGCCCGACGGCCCGTTGACCGCCGAGGAAGTGGGGCGCACATTGGCGGATTTTTTGATGAACGGACTTTATAGAACTGCCTGACCAATGGCGGTGGACGACCGACGAATGTCGTCATCCATCGTCAGTCGTCCGTCGTCGAACGGAGTTCCCATGTACGGCACAACAACCTTCACCGACCTCAAACAATCCCCCATCGCGGACGAAGACCCCGACAAGTTGGCCGCCTTCGAGTCTCGGATCGCGCGCGGCGAAAAGATCGAGCCGCCCGATTGGATGCCGGCCGAATATCGCCGCCAGTTGATTCGCATGATCGAGCAACACGCGCACAGCGAGATCATGGGCGCGCTCCCCGAAGGCAAGTGGATTCCGTACGCGCCCGGATTCCGGCGCAAGCTGGCGTTAGTAGCGAAGGTGCAGGACGAAGTCGGCCACGCGCAGCTGCTTTACCGCGCCGCCGAAACGCTCGGCAAGAGCCGCGAGCAGATGATTGACGATCTGCTGTCCGGCAAATCCAAATATTCAAATGTGTTCAACTACTCCACGCCGACGTGGGCGGACACCGCCGTGATCGCCTGGCTGATCGACGCCGGAGCGATTATCAACCAGAACACTAATGCCGAAGGCTCGTACGGCCCGTATTGCCGCGCGCTCAAACGAATCTGCTACGAAGAGTCGTTCCATCTCAAATACGGTTACGACAGCGTGATCACGCTTGCCAATGGCACGAAGGCCCAGCGAGCGATGTTGCAGGATGCGCTTAACCGCTGGTGGCGGCCCATCATGCACTTTCACGGCCCGCCGGACAAAATCTCCGCCCACACGGAAATTCTGATGCGCTGGAAAGTGAAGATCAAAACGAACGACGAGATGCGCCAGGAGTTTCTCGATCAATATGTGCCAAAGATCTGGGAACTTGGCCTTACCGTGCCCGATCCGAATCTGCGGAAGACCCCCGACACCGGCGTGTGGGAATTTTCCGATCCCGATTGGGACGAGTTCAAACGCGTGATCAACGGTGACGGCCCGTGCAACGCCGAACGGCTCGGCATCCGCCGCGTGGCGCACGAAGACGGCGCCTGGGTACGCGCGGCCCTCGCGGCGGCCAACTAACCATGTCCGACACACAATGGCCCCTCTACGAAGTCTTTCACCAAAAAGCGCGCGGCGAGCATCACGTCCACGTCGGTTCGGTTCATGCGCCTGATGCTGAAATGGCGCTTGTCCTCGCCAAAGAGCAATACGCCCGACGGATGGCCTGTGTGAATCTGTGGGTCGTGCCTGCCGATCACATTTACGCCAGCGATTATTCGGACGACGATATGTTCGCGCACGCTACCGATAAGAGCTACCGTGAAGCGTTTGGGTATAAAGTGGGCGACAAGTTGAAACGGCGCAAGCGCAGCGCAGATGAATGACGCCGCCCTCAAGGGACTCCTCTTCCGCCTTGCCGACGACGAGCTGATCATCGGCCACCGCCACACCGAATGGACGGGCGTGGCCCCGATCCTCGAAGAGGACATTGCCCTCTCCTCCATCGCCCAAGACGAGATCGGCCACGCGCAAGCGTATTACGTGTTGCTGTCTGAACTTGGCGCGGGCGACCCGGACACGTTGGCCTTTCTTCGCCCCTCTAACGACTTCCACAACGCGCAACTCTGTGAACTCCCCAACGCCGATTGGTCATTTACCATCGCCCGGCAGTTTTTTTACGACACCGCCGAAAGCGTGCGCTTGGCCGCGTTGGCAAAGTCGAGTTACAAGCCGCTGGCGCAATTGGCGCGCAAGTTGAGCGGCGAGGAGAAATACCACCTCTTGCACGGTCGTTCGTGGCTCAACCACTTGGGTCACGGCACGTCTGAGAGCCGCCTGCGATTGCAAGCCGGAATCGAGGCGGCGTACCCGTACGCGCTCGGTTTGTTCGAGTCCACGCTGGACGATGACGCCCTCGCCGCCGAAGGAATTCAGCCGCCGGAATCTGAACTCCGCGATCAATGGCTGGCGGTGATCGAACCCCTGCTCGCCGAAGCGCGGGTGGTGCTGATGAAAGCGCAAGCCGTCGAGGGCGGTCGGCGCGGCAAACACACCGGGCATTTGATCAAATTGCTGGAGGACATGCAATTGGTGTATCGCACTGATCCTGAGGCCGAGTGGTGAAGCCGTCAACGGATTGAACCGCTTCGCGTGCAACGGATTGTTTTCATAAATATCCGTTATGTCCGTTGCATCCGTTGACGAATCTTTCTATGCGAACTCGACGGAAAACATGAAATTGACTGAAGCGGAAATCCTCGCCGCTCTCCAAGGCGTATGCGACCCGGAGATTCCGGCTTTGTCGGTGATCGAACTGGGCCTGATCGCTGACGTGCAAGTGGGAGAGAATTGGGCGCGGGTGAAGATGACGCCGACGTTTGCCGGCTGCCCCGCCGTCGAGGTGATGCGCCGCGCCGTCGAAGATAAACTGCGCTCGCTCGATCTGGCCGGTGTGGAAGTGACCATCACTTACGACCCGCCCTGGGATTCCAACCGCATCACGCCCGAAGGCCGCCGCAAACTCAAAGAATTCGGCCTGGCGCCGCCCGCGCCATATACCGGCGAACTCAACCTGATCCAAATTGAAGACTCGGCCTGCCCGTTTTGCGAGTCGCATGATACGATACTTGAGTCTGCCTTTGGCCCCACCCTCTGCCGCGCCATTCACTACTGCAATGACTGTCAGCAATCATTCGAGCAATTCAAGCCCGTATGAAACATCGCGTAATTACAACTGTGCTCGGGCTCATGTTAGCGATGTTGGCCTGCGGCAGCGTTCAACCGACCGCTACTTCAACCGCCGCGCTCCCTACTGCGACAAATACGCAGATCGCTCAACCCTCTCCCCCGCAACTCACAATAAACATTCCGCCTGCCGGTCACTTCTATCATGGCGTTTATCCGGGTGGCATAACGGGCGAAGAAGACGACATCACGCTGGATGATCTGCGTTCGTATGAGCAGGCTGCCGGAAAAACGGCCGCGTGGGTTTACTTTTCGAACAACTGGTATCACAGTCGCAAGTTCCCAACACAGACCGCCGAATGGATTCGCGACGCGGGCAGTATCCCGTACGTGCGTTTGATGTTGCGAAGCGATGCTGTTCAGAATCACGCTGATCCGGAGTTCACTTTGGATCGCATCGTCAACGGCGGCTTCGACGATGACCTGCGCGCGTGGGCGCGCGCGGCGCGCGATTTTGGATCCCCGCTGATGGCCGAATATGGAACGGAAGTCAACGGCGAGTGGTTTTCGTGGAACGGAGTCTGGAATGGCGGCGGCGCGTTGGATGGTTACGGCGACCCGGCCCAGCCGGACGGCCCGGAAAGATTCTGCGACGCCTACCGGCACATCATCCAAATCGCCCGCGACGAGGGCGCGGCCAACATCCTTTGGGTCTTTCACGCGAACAATCAAGACGTGCCGGACGAATCGTGGAATCGTTTGGAGCAGTATTACCCCGGCGACGAATGGATTGATTGGATCGGCGTGAGCGTCTACGGTGCGCAGACGCCGATGGACGAAGAATGGCCGCAGTTCCGCGATATGATGGACGCGGGCTATCCCCGTTTGGCCGCGCTCTCCCCCGACAAGCCCATCGTGGTTCTGGAATTTGGCGCGACGTCTGGAAACCCGCGCGGTGATCAAGCTGTGTGGGCTGAGAATGCGCTGACGGATCTCATTGCGGGCCGCTGGCCGCGCGTGATCGGTTTTTCGTGGTGGAACGAAATGTGGCCCAACGACGACGACCCGAATCACAACTCGAACATGCGGTTGCAGAATAACGCGGCACTGGCGGTAGTGTTCCAAAGGCTGGTGGGCGCGGACGATCGTGTGCTGAGCAGTCTCATCTACCCCCAAACGCTTCCCGCCTCCCCGCCCGTCGAAACTCCGGCCGCCGGTTGGTGGCTTCCTGCGCCCAACACCACCTGGCAGTGGCAGCTCACCGAGTTGCCCGTGGATCAGTCCTTCGACGTGGACATGTATGACATTGAGTTGTTCGACAACGACGCGAGCGTCGTCGCCGCCCTGCATGCTGCGGGCCGGAAAGTCGTCTGCTACATCAACGCGGGCGCCTGGGAGGACTGGCGGCCTGACAAAGACCAGTTTCCTGCGCCGGTAATCGGCAAAGATTACGGCGGGTGGGAAGGGGAAAAGTGGCTGGACATCCGCCAGATCGATATACTCGCGCCGATCATGCGGGCGCGGTTCGACCAGTGCAAAGCCAAAGGCTTCGACGGGATCGAGCCGGACAACATTGACGGCTACACCAACGACACCGGCTTCCCGCTCACCTACGCGGATCAACTCAACTACAACCTCTGGCTGGCGAACGAGGCGCACGCGCGCGGCCTGTCCATCGGGCTGAAAAATGATCCCGACCAGGCGGCCGACCTCTTGCCCTACTTCGACTGGGCCCTGACCGAAGACTGCTTCGACCAGGGATGGTGCGAGCAGATGAGCCCGTTCGTCGCCGCTGGCAAGCCCGTGTTTGCCGCCGAGTACACCGACACCGGGATCACACTCGATCAATTCTGCCCAGAGGCGAAGGCGCTGAACTTCAATGCCATCCTCAAGAATCGTGACCTGGATGCGTACCAGGAAGCGTGCCCATAATCCAGTACAGACCTTTCGGGTTTCTGGAACCCGAAAGGTCTTGCCGCCTCACTCCCCATTCGGGCAGTTCCGCCCGCCGATGTAACTCTAATGATTTCAATGCACAATGCGTTGTGAGAATACTCAATACCCAAGACCGCAATACGCGCCTGT
Source organism: uncultured Anaerolineales bacterium (assembly GCA_964470235.1). GTDB lineage: Bacteria > Chloroflexota > Anaerolineae > Anaerolineales > VGOW01 > VGOW01. The sequence goes on from CAYYCF010000025.1 coordinate 15,322, forward strand.
ATTCGGTCTTGGGTATTGAGTATTGATGGGAGTATAATTTCAGTGAATGACCGATGAACGGCTGGCAACGGCAAAAAACGTCTGGATAGCAACTGTGAAGCCCGATGGCCGTCCGCACCTCGTGCCGGTCTGGTTTGTCGTGAGCGATGGGCGCTGGTATTTCGTCACCGACCCCAAGAGCGTCAAGGCGCGGAATTTGCAGAGTAACGCCAATGTTGCGCTCGCGCTCGAAGATGGGAGCAGTCCGCACATCGTCGAAGGCCAGGCAAAAGCAGTCGAGCCGTCTGCCGAAGTGATCGGAGCATTCAAGCAGAAGTACGATTGGGATATTACGACGGACGGCCAGTACACGCAGGTTTACGAAGTGCGGGTGACGAAGCATGTGATGGAGTAAAGAAACAGAATTAATGAGGAATGAAAAACTATGATGCGATTTGACCGTTTCACCGAGCGCGCGCAAGATGCAGCCGCCCG
>CAYYCF010000026.1:0-3501 GCA_964470235.1 uncultured Anaerolineales bacterium
GCCGGAGTCGAGCGCGCTGTCGCCGGCGCAAATCAAATCAATGCCGCCGATGGTTTCGCACAGGGCTTTGTAGAGACGTTCCGGCGGAACGTCTCTACGGTCATCATTAATCAGGATGGCGCGGTCAACGCCCACCGCGCGGGCTTCGCGCAAGGCCGCTTCGGCGCGGGCCTGGCCGGCGGTGGCGGCGATCACTTCCGCGCCAGCCGCGTCTTTGATCTTCAACGCTGCTTCGAGCGCGCGCGTGTCCGCCGGATTGATCATATAGACTTCGCGGTTGACGAACACCTTGCCCGCTTTGCGATTGACCATCATCCCGGCGGGGTCGAGAATTTGTTTGAGAGGGACGAGTATTTTCATAATGATGTGAAGAGGAAATACGTAGACACGTAAACAAGTAAACAAGTGCGTGTCTACCTGTCTACATGTATACTTGTCTACCTGTCTACCTCCCTACCTTCTTACGGTCTCAAGCGCACTCCAACTTCCTGCATCAACTCCGACGCAATGACAATCCGCTGAATCTCATTGGTGCCTTCGAAGATTTCGGAGATACGAGCGTCGCGAAAACCGCGTTCCATGGGAAAATCCCGGCTGAGGCCGAGCGCGCCGTGAATCTGCACCGCCCGATCTACACAGCGCGAGGCCGTCTCGGAGCCGAGCAATTTGCACATCCCGGCCTCTTTGATGAAGGGCCGGCCATTGTCCGCCAGCCATGCCGTTCGATAGACCAGCGCGCGCAGGGCCTCGATTTCGGCGGCCATGTCGGCGATCATGAATTGAATGGACTGCATGTGCGCGATTTGTCTTCCGAACTGCGTGCGCGTGCGCGCCCAACGGATCGAGGCCTCGAGCGACGCTTGCGCGCCGCCGAGCGTGGCCGCGCCCAGCGACACGCGCCCGATGTCGAGCGTCTTCATGAACGTGACGAAGCCGTAGCCCACTTGCCCCAGCACGTTTTCTTTTGGAACGCGCACTTCGTCGAAGTTGAGCAGGGAGGTGGGCGAACCGTGCAAGCCCATCTTGCGCTCCGGTTTGCCGGCGCTAAAACCTTTCCACCCGCTTTCGACGGCGAAGCAGGTGGCGCCGCCGCGCGCGCCCAGCGCCGGGTCGGTAATGGCCAGCACGTTGATCACATCAGCAATCGGGCCGTTGGTGATCCACATCTTCTGGCCGTCGAGGAAATACGAGTCGCCTTCGAGCGTGGCGCGCAGTTGAATGGCGGCGGCGTCCGAACCGGCATTCGGCTCGGTGAGGGCGAAGGCGCAAATCTTTTTGCCGCTGCACAGATCGGGCATGTATTTGTCTTTGAGCGCCTTCGATCCGTCGAGATACATGCTCATCACGCCGATGCCGATGTGCGCGCCGACGATGGTGGCGACCGAAGCGCAGTAGCGGTTTAGCTCTTCCATGAGGATGCAGTAACCGAGTTCGCCCGCGCCCATGCCGCCGTACTCGCGCGGGAACGGCACGCCGAACATGCCCACGTCGCCCATGCGTTGAAGCAGGCCGCGCTCGACCACGCCGGTGTCGTCAATCTTCTTTGCCGCCGGTGCGATCTCTTCGATGCAGAACTCGCGGATCATACGGCGCAGGGCGGTGTATTCGGGAGGGAGGTCGTAATCCATGATTGTTAGTCCTGTGGTCTCGTAGTCTGGTAGTCTCGTAGTCTGGCAGTCGAGTGGTCGGGCGGTCGGGTGGTCTGGTCGTCGACTACTCGACTATTCGACTAACTGACTACGCGACTCATCACGGCTGTATACGGATGCCCTTTTCCTCAAACGTCCCTCGCGCCACAACGTACCGCTGAATCTCATCCGTTCCGCCGAGCAGGCGCAGAGCGCGCACGTCGCGGTAGTAGCGCGAGATGGCGTATTCGTCGGAAAAGCCGTAGCCGCCGTGCACTTGCAGCATTTTGTTGGCGGCATCCTTCGCGGCCCGCCCGCCGAAATATTTGGCCATCGAAGCGGCGCGGCCGTAGTCTTGCCCGTTGTCGGCCAGCCAGGCCGCGTGCCGCACCAGACCGCGCAGGGCTTCGATGTCCACCGCCGTGTCCGCGATGTAATTTTGCAGAGCCTGTTTGTGCGCGATCTGCACGCCGAATTGTTTGCGCTCGGCGGCGAAGGTGACTCCCAGCGCCAGCGAGGCTTCCGCCGCGCCGAGCGCCACCGCCGCCAAGGTCAACCTGACCCGGTTGAAGGCGCGTACGACGATCTCCCAACCTTGATTCTCGCCGTTGAGGCGGTTCGATTCGGGAACGAAACAATCTTCAAAATACACGGTGCGAATGTCCAGCCCGCGCAAGCCCAGCGTTTTTTCGCGGTAGCCGATCACGAGTCCCGGCGTGTCTTTTTCGATGATGAAGGCCGAGATGCCTTTGTGCCGTTCGCCTGGCGACGTGCTGGCGAACACCACGAACACGCCGCCGATGCCGCCGTTGCTCACCCAATTCTTGACTCCGTTGAGGCGGTAGCCGCCACTTCCGTCGGCCGCTTTTTCGGCGCGGGTAGTCAACGAACCTGGATCGGAACCGGCGTCCGGCTCGGTGAGGGCAAACGCGCCGATCATTTCTCCGGCGGCCATCGGCGGCAGATATTTCTGCTTCTGCTCTTCCGTGCCAACGTCGAGAATTGACATGGCCGAGAGACTGGTGTGAATGGCGACGGTGATGGCCGTCGAGAGGCAGTGTTTGCCCAACTCTTCGGCCAGCAGTACATACGATTGCCAGTCAAGGCCCACGCCGCCGTACGCTTCGGGAATCGGCGCGCCGAAGAATCCCTGCGCCGCCGCCTTCTTGAACATCTCCAGCGGCGGTTCTTCATTTCGATCCGCATGTTCAGCAGTTTTCGCAATTTCCTTTTCCGCAAAATCGCGAAACAGATCGCGGAACATGATTTGTTCTTCGGTGAGGGAGAAGTCCATAGGTGCTCCTAATCTTTACCGCAGAGATCGCGGAGTTCGCAGAGAGATCATTTTCTTTTTCTGCCTACTTTCCATTCTGCTTTCCCTTCAACCTCTTCAACTCTTCTTCCATCTTCTCCTTCTCTTCCTTCAACTTCTGCACTTCCTCTTCCAACACGGCCATGGTCGCCGTTTCGCGTTTGATGGGCTTGCCTCCGTCTTCTTGCCCCCACACTTTGATGTTGTCGCTGGTGGGCGGCGGCAGGTAACTGCCATAGGCCACCCACCATACGGCTACGAGGATCGCCGCAAGGGCGACCGAAGCGCCAACCGTGAGCCACTGATTGAAAAACCAGGCATAGATCAACAGCACAATGGCCGCGGGGAACACCATTGCCCAATTCACTACGGCGCGGCGGCGCGGTTCGACCCTCAGCCGCGCAAGAGCGACGACGCACAGCAGGGCAGTGAGGGGGAGGAGGGAGGAGAGGGTCACGGGGATTGAGTACAGAGGTAGACTGGTAAACAAGTAGACAAGTAAACAAGTAGACAAAGTAAACAAGTAGACAAGTAAACAAGTAGACAAGTAAACAAGTAAAC
>CAYYCF010000026.1:3601-15648 GCA_964470235.1 uncultured Anaerolineales bacterium
ACCTGTCTACCTGTCTACCTATTTACTTATCCTTAAACACCGGCTGTCTCTTCGACAAAAAGGCCGTAATGCCCTCTTTCGCATCTTCCGTGCCGACGAGCCGGGTGACGTTTTCCGCTTCCAGCGCCAGGCCGTCTTTCAACGACAGGCCGATGCCGGTATTGATCGCGTTGAGCGCGGCGGCCATCGCCACGCCGCCCTTGCCCACGATCTTCTTCGCCAGGTCTTTGGCCGTTTTGAGCACTTCACCGCCCGGCACAACTTTGTTCACCAGGTTGATTCGGAACGCCTCTTGCGCGGTGATGTTGTCGCCGGTCAGAATCAATTCGGCCGCTTTCGCCTGCCCCACAATGCGCGCCAACCGTTGCGTGCCTCCCCAACCGGGGATGATGCCCAAGTTGATCTCCGGCTGGCCGAGCCGGACGCGGTCGCCTACAATTCGCATGTGGCAGGCCATCATCAGTTCCATCCCGCCGCCGAGCGCCACGCCGTTGACGGCGGCGATGAACGGCTTGGGGCTGTTCTCGATTTTGCTGAACGTGCTTTGGCCTTTGACGATAAACTCTTTCGCGGCTTCGGTCGTGGTCAGCTTGGTGAACTCGTTGATGTCCGCTCCGGCCACGAAGGCCACCGGCCCGCCGCCGGTGATAATGACCGCCTTCACGCCCGCGTCGGCGATCACTTCGTCTACCGCTTCGCCCAGTTCGGCCATGGTGCCCTTGTCGAGCGCATTCGCCGGGGGGTGATCAATCGTAATAACCGCCACGCGGTCTTCAATAACGGTTTTGATAAATTGTTTTTCGCTCATGTAAAAGATACAGATAGATACGTAAACAGGTAGACGGGTAGACAGGTAGACACGTCGCACAGTAACGACACTTGTCTACCTATTTACTTGTTTACCTGCTTACGCACTATACTCGTGAAACCCTTTTCCGGCCTTGCGCCCCAAATGCCCGGCGCGGACTTTCGTTCGCAGTGTGCGCGACGGGCGGAAGCGCTCGCCGTGTTTCTTCTGCAAGTCTTCAAGTTTATTCACGACCACATCTAGCCCGATGAAGTCGGCCACGGCCAGCGGCCCCACTCGCTCGCCGCCGTACGTCATGCCCGTTCCGGCCACCATCGCCATGTCAATATCGTTCAGCGAGGCGATGTGTTCCTCGATACACAGCGAGGCTTCGTTGATCAGCGGCATGATCAACCGGTCCGAATCAAAGCCGGCTTCGCCCTTCTTCACCTTGCCGCTCTTCTGCAAATCGGCGATCATCTTCTTCACCGGCTCGTCGGTCTCTGAACCGTAGCCGTAAAAGCCCGCGCCGCTCTTCTCGCCCAACCGCCCGGCTTTGGCCAGTTCGACGAAAAGCTCCGCGCCGTTCATGCGCTGGCCGTACTCTTGTTCCAGATATTGGCCGACGTGCGCGCACACATCCAAGCCGAGCATATCCATCAAAATGAACGGCCCCATGGGCATGCCCCATTCCTGCATCTTCGAATCGATTTCGTTGGCCTGGGCCGCGCCCTCCTGCAGGCATAGCACCGCCTCGTTCAAATAAGGCATGAGCAAACGGTTAACCAGGAAGCCAGGGCACTCCTGCACCACCACCGGGATTTTGCGGAGCGACTCGGTGAACTGCACCACGTCGTCCACCGTTTCCTGCGCCGTGTCGAGGCCTGGGATGATCTCCACCAGCTTCATGACGTGCGCCGGGTTGAAGAAGTGCATGCCGATGACCTTGGCCGGGCGGCCGGAATAGCGTCCCATCTCGGAGATCGAAAGCGCCGACGTGTTTGAAGCAAAGAGCGTTGACTCGGGGACGGCTTTTGAGACTTCTTCAAATACAACCCGTTTGATCTTCATCGTCTCCGGCACGGCTTCGATCACGATGTCCACGTCGCCGAAGTCGTCGTAGGTCAGCGCCGGCGTCACCAGCGACATTTTGCCGTCCATTTCGCCCGGCGACATTTTTCCTTTTTCCACGCGGCCTTGATAGATTTTTCGGATGCGGGCCAGGCCTTTGTCGAGCATGGCCTGATCCACGTCTTTGAGAATCACCGGCAGGCCGGAAAACGAAATGACTTGCGCGATCTCCGCGCCCATCGCGCCTGCGCCCAGCACGGCGGCTTTGAAGATATACATAGGTTGTTCCTCCTTGAGGTATTACTCTTCATCCCCAAACATAAATAAACTTCCGATAGACTCTCTGAAATAATTCCGCCGGATCGCTTCGGCAAACACCGGCGCGACGGACAGTATTTTCAAGTGCGGCAGTCGCTTCTCTTTCGGGATCGGCGCCGTGTCGGTGGCGACGATCTCCTTGATCTGCGGAATGGCCGCCAGTTTTTCAGTCGCTCTATCGGTGAACAAGCCGTGCGTGCACACCACCGCGATTTCCTCAACGCCGTTTTCAATCAACAGTTGGCTCACGGCCACAATCGAGCCGCCGGTAGCGATTTCGTCGTCGTAAATAATGGCGCGGCGGAAACCGCGCACCTGCTTGCCCAGCAACTCGCCGATGCGCACTTCCTCATCGGAGATGCGGGCTTTTTCGGCGGCGATGGTCGGCAGACCTAACCCGCTGGCAAACCGCGCCGCCGATTTGGCCCGACCCGAGTCCGGCGCGACCACCACCGTCTCCCCCACTTTTCGATGTTGTTTTTCAAAGTGCTGGATGAACAGGCCGCGCGCGGTCAGCGGGTCGGTGGGGACGTGGAAGAAGCCATGCACTTGCGGCGAGTGCAGAGTCATCGTCATGACGTGCGTCGCGCCCGCCGTTTCCAGCAGGTCGGCGATCAGCCGCGCCGTGATCGAAATGCGCGGCGCGTTTTTTTTGTCCGAGCGAGCGTACGAGAAGTAGGGAATGATGGCATGCACTTCTCGCGCCGCCGCGCTCCGGGCGATATCCAACATCATCAGCAATTCCATCAAGTGCTCGTTAGCGGGCGGCGTGAGCGATTGCACAATAAACACGGCGCGCGAGCGCACGCTAGCCCCAAGCTGGATGTGCAGGTTGTCGTTGCTGAAGCGCTTGACGTGAGTTTTCTCCAGCGTCACGCCCAACTGTGAGGCAATATCGGCGGCCAGTTCGGGATGCGAGCTGCCGCTAAAGAGGCGAATGTCGCCGGGACCAATCGAGGTGGGCTTCTTGCTCATGGCTTATGGCATATAGCATATGGCCTATGGCCGCTTCGCGTGGCAGATGGCTTGGCGCTTGGCGTTTGACGCAACACGCAACACTGTCACGCATCACGAGTCACTCGTCACCCGCCACGCGCTACTCATCAGACTCTTTCCACAATCAGTGCCGCTCCTTGCCCGCCGGCCGCGCACAGCGTCGCCAGCCCGTACTTGGCGGGTTTGCCCTCTTTGGCCCGGCGCTTCATTTCGTGCAGCATGGTGACAAGGATGCGCACGCCCGACGATCCGACCGGGTGGCCCAGCGCAATCGCGCCGCCGTTCACGTTTACCTTGTTCCAGTCCCAACCGTCGTCCTTCAACGCTTTGCCCACCGAGATCACTTGCGCGGCAAAGGCCTCGTTGATCTCGATCAAGTCCATATCCTTGAGAGTCAATCCGGCTTTCTTCAAGGCCTTCGGCACGGCGTAAGCGGGCGCAACGCCCATGCGGTGCGGCTCGACTCCGGCGTAGCCATAGGCCACGATCTTGCCCAGCGGCGTGTAGCCAAGTTCTTTTGCTTTTTCCGCGGTCATAATCAACATCGCGCTGGCGCCGTCGGAGATGCCGCACGAATTGGCCGGCGTGACTGAGCCGCCCTCTTTGAAAACGGTGGGGTAGAGCGCAGCCTTCTGAAGGCTGAGGCCGGGGTTGATCGTCTCGTCTTGCAGAATTTTTTCGCGCGCCACTTCCGTTCCGGCTACCTTCTTCACCACTTCCACCGGCACGATCTCGTCCACGAACTTCTCCATGCGCGTCGCCATGAACGCCTTCTTGTGCGATTGCACCGCATATTCGTCTTGCTCTTGGCGGCTGACGCCGAATTCTTCGGCCAAGTTCTCCGCCGTGCGCCCCATCAGTTGGCCGCACACCGGATCCGTCAGACCTTCCCACATGGCATCGGTGAATTGCGCGTGGCGAATCTTGAGTCCCCAGCGCGCGCCTTTCACAATGTACGGGATGTTGCTCATGCTCTCCACCCCGCCGACCAGGTATATCTCGCCGTCGCCAACCTGAATGCCGCGCCATGCGCCGACGATTGCGTCAATGCCTGAATCGCAATTGCGGGCAACGGTGCACGCCGGAACTTCCTTCGGTATTCCGGCCATGAGCGCGGCCACACGGCTGATGTTCGGCGCGTCGGACGGCTGGGCGATGCAACCCAATATCACTTCGCTGATGCTGGCCGGATCAATCTTGGTGCGCTCCAGGATGCCTTTGATCACCGTAACCGCCAGCGATTTGGCGTCTACGTCGCGGAACGCGCCGCCGTGATTGCCGACCGGCGTGCGGGCGGCGTCAACAATTACTACTTCTTTCATGTCAATCTCTCCTTCCTATGGAAATAGGGGAACTGAGGGAACTCAAGGAACTCTGCGAATTCCCTCAGTTCCTTCAATTCCTTGAATTCCCTGTTTTCATCCCTTTGATCGTCAACTCCATCACCCCGTTGTACAGCGTTTCTACTTCCTGCTCGATCAGTTCGCGGCGGAGCGGGTGAGAGATGAGAACGAGGGCGCCGTTGATGGCGGCCCAAAACATACCGGCGGTGTTTTTGGCGCTGCCCGCATTGAAATCGCCGTCGTCCATGCCCTGCTGAACGGCCAGCACCACCCAGCGCAGGCCCTTCACCGAGAGCAGGAGAATCTGTTGATAGAGTTCGGGAGAGACGGCGTCTTGAAAATGGCCACGGTCAAAAGCCATCATCAGCCGGAAGTAATCGTGGTCATCCTGAAAAAAGTTGAGGTAGGCCGCGCACAGGCGACGCAGGCGGGTTTCGGCGGGCAGGGGGGTGGCTTCGGCATACGATTCGGTCAGCCGCTCGCCGAGCGTATCCAGGCCTTCTAAAAGCAAATGAGCAAGGATGGTCTCCTTGCTCTGAAAATAAAGATAGACCGTGCCCTTCGCCACCTCGGCGCGGGCGGCGACTTCGTCCACGGTGGCGCGATGAATGCCGTTTTCAAAAAACACCTCGCGCGCGGCGGCCAGAATCGCGTCGCGCCGTCCCAGCGTTTCGCGTTCGCGGCGGGCTTTGGTGGGCGGGGCCTTTGTTTTCTTGGCGGGGCGGGTCTTGTGACTTACGGTCATAATATGACTATCAGTCATATTATTGCGATTCCGCGCCGGAGTCAAGAGGCAATTTCAAAAAAACCTCCCGAAGGTCAATACCTTGGGGAGGTTGGCTGGTCGTGCAGAGTGCGCTGGCAAGCCGCTACCGGCATTGATCGCCGAACGGCGGATTGGCGTCCAGCACGCGCGGGATCGGGAGAGCCGTCCGTCAGTGCAGTGGGGCGATGGCCGGCTGGGGCCGCATACGAGGGTCGGCGAAGAAATCGGCCGGCAGCGGAATTGACGTATAGGTGGTGCCCGTCCCTATTGTGCCGTAGGCAATGTAGTAAAGCTTTGTCCTACTTTCTGCGCCTTGCCGGATATCTTGAAATGCAAAAACGAACTGACTGCCGTCCACGCTCCACTGCGGGTCGGCGTAACAACACGTGCCGTCAACCGGGTTGATCTCAATCGGGTTCTTCTTGTTGGCGACGTTGTACACGTACAGGTTGCCGTAGCTCTCGTTGCGGATCACGTCAATGAGCGCAAACAAATCCGCGCCGTCCCAGCCGAACGTTTGCAGTTGCGGGTTGGCGGAATATTTAGGAAGCGTGAAACGCAGGGCCGGAAATTCGTCGAGGGCGTACAGAATCTCCGCGCCGCACGTCACGTTGAACAGCCGTACACTGTCCCCGCCGCCGCCGCCGAGCGGGATGAAGGCAATGATGGCGATCTGTTCGCCCTTGCGCGACCATTGCAAAGATTTGACCGAGTTGCCGGAGAAGATCAGGCAGTTGGCCGCCGCCGCCAAGTCGGCGGGTGAAGTGGCCTGTTTGAGTCGGTCGGCATTGTAATCGCCGATGTATAAAATGCGGTTGAGGCTTATGGCAAAATACCGCGAGTCTGGCGACACTTCGAAGCCGTCCAACGCTTCGGCGGAGTTGAAGCACGTGAGCGTGCCGGCCTCTTTGGTGATGAAATCAATTCCCTGCACGCAACGCCCGGAGATGTAGATCACCGTTCTGCCATCCGGCATCCAGCGCAAATTGAACTTATGCCCGCCGTCACTGGTGAGCCGCTCCAAACTACTGCCGTCGGTGTTCACCACCCAAACGTCGTTGGCGTTCAAGAAGGCAATGCGCGGCGCGGCGAGGCGGACGGCAACGGCGGCGTCGGCCTGTGCGGTGGCAGTGGTCAGGGCCGAGATCGCCGCCCCGGCTTCCGCCGTCATTTGGGCGAGGGCCGCCGATGTAGCCCCGGCGATGCCCGCCGCCGTTGCTCCTGCCGATTCGGTCTGCGCGGCTTGCGCGACTGCAGTTTGAGTGACGATAGCCATTGACGTCATTTGGACTTGGGCAGTGGCGATGCTTTGCGCTTCGGCGGTGGCGGCCACGGCGGCCTGCGCGGTTTCGGAAACGCGGGCGACTTGCGTGGACGTTAACTCACTGGCGTTCAGCGTTGCCGTGGGGCTGGCGAATGACATGAAGATCGTGCCGGTGCCCAACAGCACGGCCGCAATAACCCCGACGACGATCAAACTCCCCAACGCCCAGACCCAGGCCGGAGTCCGCCGCCTGGCATCGGGCGGCGAGGCGGCGCGAGAAGTTTGTGGTGAGGCCTCGTGCGGCGCGGTGACTACCGGCGCGGACAGGTGCGGCTGCGTGCGTAATTGTGAAAGCGCAACGCCCGATGGTCGCGTGGGTGGCGGCAGGGGTTCGGCTTCGCCGGTGGCAATTGACGTGAGCGCCCGCGCCAACTCGGCGGCGGTCTGGTAGCGCTCGTCGCGGTTCTTCGCCATGGCGCGCTCGACGATTTCCTGACAACCGGGAGGCAGATCGGGGTTGAGGTCGAGCAGGCGCGGCACGGGATCGGAGAGGTGTTTGAGGACGACGGCGATGGGCGTGTCAGCGTCGAACGGAGTGCGGCCGGTGAGGATTTCAAACACGATCGCGCCGAGGGCGTAAATGTCACTGCGCCCGTCAATCACCGAATCGCCGCGGGCCTGCTCCGGACTCATGTAAGCCGGTGTGCCGATGATACCGCTGCCGGTGACCGGACTGCTAGCCTGCGTAATTTTGGCAATGCCGAAATCGGAGATGTAAGGATCGTCGCGTTGATCAAAAAGAATGTTGCTCGGCTTGAGGTCGCGGTGGATGATGCCTTTGGCGTGCACTTCGTCGAGCGCGGCGGCCAAGCGGTTGACGATGCGCGCCGCCTGCGCCGGGGTGAGCGCCCGCTGCCGCGCGCGGTCGGCGAGCGAGCCGCCAGGCATGTGGCGCATGACGAAGTACGGCTGGCCGCTGTCCTCGCCGAAGTCGTACAGCGGCACGATGGCCTGGTGTTCGAGCAGGGCAATGGTCTGCGCTTCGCGCTCGAAGCGCACGCGGAAGTTGGGGTCGTGCAAAAATTCGCGCGGCAAAACCTTGACGGCCACGTCGCGTTTGACGTGCGGGTCGTAGCAGCGGTAGACCGTGCCCATGCCGCCGCGCCCCAGTTCGGATTTGATTTCGTAACGGCCTATTTTCACCGGCAGGGTAGAGTTAAGCATCTTGCGGCCAGAGTCTACAGGCCCAGTTTGCCGCGAATGAAGGAGCGCACTCGGCCGGCAGCGGCAATGGCGGATTTGCCCATTTCAAGCGTTACTTCAATACCGGGATAACGCGCACGCACGGCGTATCCGTCCAATTCGCGCAAATCGATATCTAGAATCTCAAACTTCGCATCCACCTCACTACAAAGCTCAAGATGATCGATGAGCGGGTGGGTGTATGTGAAGCGAGTATTATGCTCAATCAAATAAGCCTTGAGGTACTTCTCGGCGCACTGCTGACAATGAAAACAAGCCACCTCCGGGTAGGGTTCCTGATTGCGCCTTTTCCGCATTACCATTTGTGCGGTGTGAAAGTCATGTTCCGCTATTTCGACCCACTCTTTTGTCAGTTCTTTCATAAAGCACTTTTCCCTTGATCATGATCTCTTCCATAAACCAATCACCCAATGCGATCCGCCGTTTGATTTCAGCGTGTGAGCGCACAATGACATCTACTCCGAAACGGAACGGAGACAATGATCGCAATATAGCGAGCGTGAGAGGCCAGTCGCCACCGGGAGTGTCTACGATCAACAGCAAGTCTACGTCGCTGCCGGGCTTAGGATGGCCGTAAGCATACGATCCAAATAGGACGATTTTGTCGGGCTTGAAATTCTCGGCAATATGTTTTGCGACGGCATTGATAGCCCGCGCAGGAATGCGCTTTCGCCGATGGACATTGGGAACTTTGAGCATGGCTCTATTATAGCTTTATCTTTCCGTTCCCAAAATCACCTATAATCCCCCCATGCCTATCCGTCTGCTCTCTGAGGAAATCGCTTCGCAAATCGCCGCCGGGGAAGTGGTCGAGCGTCCGGCGTCGGTGGTGAAAGAGTTGATCGAAAACGCGCTGGATGCCGGCGCGAAAACGATCGGCGTGGACATCGAGGGCGGCGGGCGGGCGTTGATCCGCGTGGCGGACGATGGCGCGGGTATTCCGGCGGCGGACGTGGAACTGGCGTTTGCCCGCCATGCCACGTCCAAGATTACTGCGGCCTCGGACTTGTTTTCGGTCGGCACGCTCGGGTTTCGCGGCGAGGCGCTGGCGGCTATTGCTTCGGTGTCGCGCACCGGGATGGTCACGCGCGCGGCGGGCGAGCCGGACGGCGCGCAGCTCAAGATGGAGGGCGGGGCGGTCGTGAGCCGCGGCCTCATCGGCGCGCCGCAAGGCACGGTAGTGTCGGTCGAGAATCTTTTCTTCAACGTTCCGGCGCGGCTCAAGTTCCTCAAATCGGAAGTCTCCGAGCGCGGCCATATTTTGAATCTCGTTACGCGCTACGCGTTGGCTTATCCTTCCATTCGCTTCAAACTCAACGTAGACAATCGCGCGGTGTTTCAATCGTCGGGCAATGGCGATTTGCGCGAAGCGCTGACTGCCGTTTATGGGATAGAGATCGCCAAACAGCTCATCGAGATCGCCTCGGCCACAAACGCCGGGCCGCCGCCATCGGAACCCGAACCGGACTCCGAGGATGAATGGCCGCACACCGCGCGCGAGCGACCGCAAGCTTCCATCGTCGTCACCGGCTTCATCTCCCCTCCCTCCCTCAACCGATCCAACCGCAAAGAGATCACCATCTTCGTGAATGGGCGCTGGGTGCTGGACATCCGACTCTCGGCGGCGGTCATGCAGGCGTACCACACTATGCTGATGGTGGGGCGCTATCCCATTGCGCTGATCATGATGACCGTGCCGCCCGCCGACGTGGACGTGAACGTCCATCCAACCAAAGCGGAAGTGAGATTTCGAAAAGGCGACGAGGCCTTCTCCGCCGTCGAGCGCGCGGTGCGCCGCACGTTGATCCATCGCGCGCCCGTGCCGCAGATCGAACCGGCGCATTGGAGTTCGGTCGGCAGGGGGCAGGAGGCAGGGGGCAGTAGCCAGCGGGTAGTGGGCAGGGGGCAGTCAATCTTCACGGACATCCCCACGCGTTTCGATGTTGGTTCTGCGCCATCCAACTTCCAAACGAGTTCCCCCAGTTCCACGAGTTCCTTGAATTCCCCAGACACGCCTCAACCGCCCTTGCCCGCAACGGACGTTCCGCTTCTGCGAGTCATCGGCCAGATCGGCGCGGCGTACGTGGTGGCCGAAGGGCCGGACGGGTTGTATTTGATCGATCAACATGCGGCGCACGAGCGGGTATTGTACGAGGCGTTCAGCCTGCAACGGGCGGCGGCGCAAGTGGTGTCGCAAGCCTTGCTCGATCCGGTGGCGGTGGAAGTGCCGCCGCACGCGGCCGAGTTGCTGTACGCTCAAATCGAAACGCTCAGCCGCATCGGCTTCAGCGTCGAACCGTTTGGCGGCAACACATTTTTGGTGCGCTCCTTGCCGACCGTGCTGGGGCAGATCGATCCGGTGCGCGCGGTGCGGGTGGTGGTGGAGGATTTTGAAGAGGACGAAACGGCTTTGGCGGCGGAAGCGGAAGCGCGGTTGATAGCGCGCGTGTGCAAGCGGGCGGCGGTGAAGGCCGGGCAGGTGCTTTCAACCGCGGAGCAAACGGAACTGGTGCGGCGGCTCGAAGCGTGCCAGTCGCCGCGCACTTGCCCGCACGGCCGGCCGACGATGATTCACTTGAGCGTGGAGATGCTGGAGAAGCAGTTTGGGAGGAGGGGGTGACTTCTTCGGCGGCGCTCAGGCGTGGCGGGGTCGTTATGGCTGGCCGCTATTTCCACTGTCGTCATTCGGTTTGTTACCCTTGTCGACTTTGTTTCCTTTCCCTCCGCCGTTGTCGTGACTGTTAGCCTTGTCGCCCGGGCCGTTAATCCCTTTGAGACTGACGCCGTAAATCTTGGCGATCTCGCCCCAGCCCTTGCCGCCGTCGCGAAGGGCAAAGAATCCGGCAACGGTCGTGCCTTGATCTTTTGTCTTGGCGAGCAAGCCATACGCTTTTTCGATTTCGCCAAAGCCGTAGCCCTTCGCCCTCCAACCCATGATTTCGCCATAGCTCACCCCGTATTTCTGCGCCAGGCGCAAAGCGGCTTTATTTTGTGTGGAGGTGCCGCTGTTGGATGATCCCGTCTGCGGCGTGGGGGTGGCGTCGTCGGCGAAGGCGACTTGTACGGATGAGAACGCGATGCCGAGGGCGATGATTATCGAGAGTGTTGAGAATAGCTTTTTCATTGCAGTTTCCTTTTTGACCGTTGGGTTTGACGGTTTAACCGACGACCCGGCGCAAAGGTTACGGCGGGATGGGTGGAGTACAATATTCGCATTAAGGAGTTTCTCATGCCCCTCGCCGCGGTAATGACCGCCCCTCACAAACCTGTCGAAGTGCAAAACCTGCCCGCCGCCGTTGTGGAGCCTGGCGGCCTGCTGTTGGAAACGATCTTTTCCGAAGTGTGCGGCACTGACGTTCACCTGCACAACGGTCATTTGGCCGGAGTGCCATACCCGATCATCCCCGGCCACGTGTCGGTGGGCAAGGTGATCGAAACCGGGGGCGCGGTGAATGATATTGACGGCAACCCCATCGCCGTCGGCTCGGTCGTCACATTCCTTGACGTTCACGAAACGTGCCAAAACTGCTTCTACTGTCTGGTGGCGAAAGCATCAACGCGCTGCCCGGGCCGCAAAGTGTACGGCATCACCTATTCGGCGAATGACGGATTGCTCGGCGGTTGGAGCGAACACCTTTATCTCAAGCCAAGAGTGAAGACCATCGTGCTCCCGGCGAGCGTGCCGGCGGAGCGTTTGATCGCCGGAGGCTGTGGCTTGCCCACTGCCATTCATGCTATTGAGCGCGCGGCGATTCAGTTGGGCGATATCGTAGCCGTGCAGGGCAGCGGCCCGGTGGGATTGAACGCCGCGATTCTGGCATTACTCTCCGGGGCGGGCGGGGTGATCGTGATCGGCGACCCGGACAACCGCTTGCAGGCCGCAAAAGGCTATGGTGTTGACGAAGTGCTCTCGGTGAGCGCGACGACTCCGCCGGAGCGGGTGAACCTGGTACGGGCGTTGACCAACGGCCGCGGCGCGGATGTGACCATCGAGGCCACCGGCGTCCCGGCGGCAGTGCGCGAGGGGATGCAGATGACGCGCGACGGCGGGCGATATGTCATCGTCGGCCAGTATACGGATGTCGGCGACGTTTCTATTAATCCGCACACTGAGATCAACAAGAAGCATTTGGAGATTCGCGGCTGTTGGGGATCGGACTTCAGCCATTTCTACCGGATGGTGAACGTGTTGGCGCGGCACGGCGACCGCGTGGGTTGGGAGAAAATGATCAGCCGCGA
>CAYYCF010000027.1:0-2154 GCA_964470235.1 uncultured Anaerolineales bacterium
TATTGCCGCGCCTTCTGTAACGCGCTCTGCAGTTGGAAGAGGATGAAGCGCACGCGCAGGGCCATGGCGTTCGAGATGTTCCACAACACGCGCGTGCCGAGCGTGGGGTCGTCTTCGCACAGCGTAAGCAACCGCTCGCGCTCAAGGGTCAGCACACTCGCGCCTTCCGGCCCGGCGCGCAAGTCCGCGCTTCGCAAACCGCTGTCCAACATGGCTAGTTCTCCGGCAATCTGGCCAGGGTTCAACGTGGCAATGTGGCGCAGGTTTTTCGCCGCTTGTCCCGGGTTCTCCGGATCGCTCCACACTTCCACGACGCCCTTCTGCACGATGTACATTTCACTGCCCGAATCTTGAATGCTGACAATGACGGCGCCCGGCGCATACACGCGTTGATCGCACTGCGCCGCCAGCCGGATGCGCTGCGGCTGATTGAGATTGCTGCCGATGCCGCAGTTGGACAGGAACTGCGCCAGTTCGCTAGTCTCGGCCAGACTCGCATCGTCCACCGGCCGGTTCAGTTCACTGCTCACCAGCGGCAAACCCAAATAGGACGTGACCAGGCGGCGCGTGATGTCGGGCGTTTCAAAGTGCGGCCAGTGACCGGCTTTGGGGATGATTCGCAGATCGGCTTCGGGCCACTCGTCGGCCACCACACCGGCGTCGCGCAGGGGAACGGTGTTGTCCTCCGCGCCCCAGACGATCAACGTCGGCGTCTCGATGTTCCCCAGTTTGCCGATCAAGTTGCTCTGGCGCATGGCGGCGTAACATTCGGCGCGCACGCGGCCCTGCCCCGGGCGGCGCGCGTCGGCGCGCAGGCGTTTGTATTCTTCGGCGGTGATGCCGGTGCGCTCGGCAAAGGAGGCCGGGCGCATCAAGCGGTCGGTGAGGCCGACGATGGCGCTCTCGAAGGCAGACACGAGCAAACTGCCCAGACCGAATCGCTCCATAAGCGTGATCGGCGAAATGAATAAGTTGATGAAATTCGACAATCGCCCGCTGATGGTGGGGCAGAGCAGAACCATGCGCTCGACTAATGCCGGGTAGCGGGCCGCCAACACCGCGCTGATCATGCCGCCCATCGAGTGGCCGACCAGCACCACCGGGCCGGTGGTCACTTCCTGAATCAAGGCCGCCAACAGATCGGCATAGGCGGCAATGGTGGTGCGTTCCGGCAAGCGCGGCGATTTGCCATACCCCGGCAGATCCACCGAGATGACCGAGAACCGCTGCGCCAACAACGGCATGAGCGGCGAGAGGGCATACCACGAACTCGACCAGCCGTGAATCAACAGCGCTACCTGACGGTTCGGCGCGCCCTCTTGCACGGCGTAGATTTGTTGGCCGTTGACGTTGAATACGGTCACTGTGCTTTCCCCTTTGCGGGCTAAAGTTTACATGAAATTGTGAAACTGGGGAAATAAAAGTTTCAATCGGATGTCCGCCCGCCGGAGGGGGTGACGACATTATAGTTGGGAAGCGCGCCATGCACTTCGCAGAAGGCTCGCGCCAGTTCGGCCTCCGCGGTCTGCAGGTGGGCGCAGGCGGCGGTTGCGAAGCGGAAGACGAAGCGCCCCTCACCCATCTCCGCCCCAAACCTTTCATGGTTGCGCAAGTGCGCCCGCAGGCGGTTGTGTAAATTGCGGCTTCGCCCCAGATAGATGACCTGGCTGGCCCGAACCGGATAATTGAACGCTCCAGCGGCCAACGCAATCTCGTACACGCCAGGCTCGTTCGGCGCATGGGCGCGAACAGCCTCGGGTGTCAGCGAGCGCGAGAGCGAAAAGTCAAAACCTGGCGGCGGATAGAGTGGCCGCCCGGCGCGCCGATGCCAGGGCGGTAGGCCGAGAGCCTGGCGGGCGGCGGCGATCGTGCGCCGGGAGACGTTCTGCCCCCAGCGGACCTGCACCTCCCGCCGCAGTTCGTCGTCGTTGCGGGGGCGTTCCAGCTCGCCGCGCTTGAGTTCGAGCGCTTCGCCGTCGAGGAGCGCGCGCAAGCGATAGCGGAGAACGGCTTGCGCGTTCGGCAGCAGGCGGCGCAGTGGGAGATCGCTCCCTTGGGGGGTGCGCACCGTGAAGCCGCGCACGGCGCGGGAGAGCAGGCTGACATCCAGCGTCTTCAAACCGAGCGGTAGGGGCGGACCAATGTGTCCGCCCA
>CAYYCF010000027.1:2254-13505 GCA_964470235.1 uncultured Anaerolineales bacterium
TCGAGATCCGCCCACGCGCCGGAATGCAGGTAGGCGGCTTGTGTCTCCATGACGGACAGCAGGATGAGGTGGGTGAGCCGGTTGCGGGTGTTGATCGGCCGCAGGCGGCGCAACAACCAATCCAGTTCGGGATCGGCGGCGTCACCCGTCGTGGGCGCGCACCCGTCCACGCGGAACTCTTTGCCCCAGGCCGGATGGCGATAGGCGGCGCAGACTTCCGAAGTCTCGGAGACTTCGGAAGTCTGAAACCGGGCGATGGCGTGGGTCGGGTGGCCGTCGAGGCGATCACTCCCGGCCAGAGTCGCGGAAAGATTGACGACCTCGATCCGCGCGCCCATCCGCCGGTAAATCGGTGAAGAAGTGATCGTGTCTACCGACCTTTCGTAGCGTTCGGGCGGATAATCTAACCAGCGCGCCAGGATCATGCGGCCGATGAGTTGGGCAGCGGTTGCACCGTGTCGGGCATTGGGCTTTTCTGCATCGTGGAGCCGGGCTTCTTTTCGGTCTGTAGCACAGTGCGAGGCCTGAGTGTCGGTGGGCAATTCCTGCGTTTTCGGGGTATACTTATCTAAAGACGTTTTCGAGGATTGTTTGAGGCAAGCGCCTATGCTGGTATACCGCATCAGAGAGGGGCCGCGGCCCTCGTCTGACTTTTCCCCAGGAATTCTTACCTCGCCTTGCGCATCCCACGCGCTCCTCGTGACCACGCCGGATGGTACGATCTGGCCGGCAAGCCCCGCCGTGCTTGACCCGCTTGCTCAGTCGGTCGGCAGGTTCTTTGCAGAAAGAAAGAAAGAAAGAAAGAAATGGCGACCTGCAAGCGGCGGTCAACATCGCCGAATGTGAGCGCCTGCGCACGGCGCGCGGCGACACGCGCGGCCTGTGCGCCACCACGCCAGCATCCCCATCCGCGCCAGCGGCCGGTTATCGGTCGCCAGCGTTCTTGATTGTCCTGCCGGAAGAAACCGGCTTTTGCGCGTTTTACCTCCGGCCCAGACTCGCGTACACTTCGGCCCATCGCCCGGGTGGCGCGCGCTATGGATCTGGCGCGCCGAATTTGACTCCCGAAACCGAGGTCAACGAGTGAAACAGCCCACCGAGACAGACACTAGGATGGGCATTCCGCCTCCCCCTCTACCGCATGAGAGCACACCTGCCACTCGCCTTCATCCCTATGCCGTCATCATCGTCTTTCTGATCTTGACGGCGCTCGCAACCGGCGACCTGCTGGAGATCATTCCCTACTTCGCGCCGCTGGTCGCCAGCCCGTTGTTCCCTTTTTACCACGAGACGCACGACTTGCTGGCATTGATGGTCGCCCTGTATGCCGCCCACAAACTATCTCCGGCGGTGGGCTGGAGGGCCGTGGCGTGGTTCGTGGCCGTGCATGTACCGTATGCTTACCTGGTATTCGCGAAGGAGTTGCCCGAGTTGGTTCGGCTCACCGTGCTCGTCGCCGCGGCCCTCTTTGGCATCTACATCATTGCGGTACGCAATGATCTTGAGGCGCGGCTTAGAGAACGGGCAGCGGATCTGGAAGCCCAACGGGCGGCCGAGCGCCACCGCGCTGACCAACTGCGCACGCTCCGTGAAGCAGGTCACACACTGACCTCCGAACTGCACCTGGAAACCGTCCTGCAAACTTTGGTCGAGGCCGCCCGGCGCATGGTTGACGCCCGCTACGCTGCCCTGGCGGTGCTGGATGAGGCAGGTACCCTGGCCCAGTTCTACACGGCCGGGATCGGCGAGGCCGAGCGGCGGCAGATTGGCGAGCCGCCACAGGGGCGCGGCCTGCTGAGCGCTAGCCTGCGCGGTGGCGCTCCCATCCGGCTAGCCGACCTCAGACACGACCCGCGCTCGGTTGGCTTTCCCCCGCACCACCCGGACATGACGACTTTTCTGGGTGTGCCGATTGTGGCGCGAGGGGTGGTCATGGGCAGCCTGTATCTCACAGACAAAGCCAGCGGCCAGTCCTTCACTCAGGAAGATGAGGATCTGGCAATGGGACTGGCCGCCGACGCCGCTATCGCCATCGAGAATGCCCGGCTGTTCGACACAGTGCAGCAACTGGCCATCACCGACAGCCTGACGGGCTTGTTCAACCGCCGCCATTTCTTCGATCAGGCTGAACGCGAGTTTCAACGCGCCCGCCGCTACCGACGCCCGTTGTGCGCGATCATGTTGGACATTGACCACTTCAAGCGCGTGAATGATACCTACGGCCACGCCGCCGGCGATCAGGTGCTGCAGGCATTGGCCGCGCGCTGCCGGGAAAACCTGCGCGACATGGATCTCCTCGGCCGCTACGGGGGCGAAGAGTTTGTGGCGCTCCTGCCGGAGAACGATTTGCCGGGCACGCGAGACGCAGCCGAACGCCTGCGCCAGCACGTGGCTGAGATGCCGATTGACACGAGTCGCGGCCCCGTGGCGGTTACCGTCAGCCTGGGCGTCGCCGTCTGCACCGAGAACTGTGCGGAACTGGCAGCGCTCATCGCCCAGGCTGATCAGGCGCTGTATGTCGCCAAGAGCGCCGGACGCAACCAGGTGAGCGGCGCGTGAAGCCAAGTTCTCGGAGGTCAATCCCCATGTCCACACACCGAAGGAAAAGAACAACGCCGTCCCACCGGCCATCCGCACGAGCACTGCCGCACGCTCCCAACCTTCCGCCCGAGGTGCTCGACTCGTTCCACGCGCTCGGCCCGGTCATGGTGGTCAACCCGGACGGCACAGTCGGGGCAGTGAACCACGCCGCGCTTGACCTGCTTGGTTATGCCGCCGATGAGGTGTTTGGTCAGCCGCTTGGCCGATTCCTTGCAGAAAGAAAGAAAGAAAGAAAGAAAGAAAGACTGGCTCGTGGGTGGGGACGTGGCGCAGGAGGCCGTGCTCATCACCCACGCGGGTGAGCACGTGCCGGTCATCGTCAACGCCTCGACGGCGCTGGACGCGCGGGGCCAAAGCCTTTCCGTCGTCCGCTTGGTGCGCGCTGTGGATATGACGCCCCGCTTGACCCCCGCCGCCGACGCCAACGCGCTGAGGACTATCGCCGAGGCGCTCAACCAGGCGGCTGGCCTGCAGGAGGCGCTGGATCGCGCTCTGGAAACTGTGATGCCGCTCATTGGTTCAGAGGCCGGCTGGATCGGTTTGCTTGAGCCGTTCGGCGATGTGCCGCCGGTGGCGGCGCGCAACCTGCCCCAGGCGCTGGAGGCCGACGACCGTGCGGCGATGCGCGGGACGTGCCAGTGCCTCGACCTGCTCCGCCAGGGCCATTTGAAGGCGGCGGCCAACATCGTCGAGTGTGAACGCCTGCGCATGGCGCATGGCGATACGCGCGGTCTGCGCCACCACGCCAGCGTGCCCCTCCGCGCCGGTGGGCGCGCGCTGGGCAATCTGAATCTCACCACGCCCGCCGACCGGGTTTTCACCGAAGCCGAACTGAATCTGCTCACCGCCGTCGGCAATCAGATCGGCGTCGCAATCGAACGGGCGCGGCTGTATGAGCAGGTCAAGGCCCAGCACATCGAAGAGCAGGCGGCGCTTCTAAGCCTATCACGGGGCTTTATTGAACTCCTCGACACCAACACAATTCTCGACCAGACAGCGGGAACAGTGCAGGAGATTTTTCGCGCCGATTTGGTTTCGCTGATGTTTCCCGATGCGAGCGGCGAGAACCTGACCCTGCGCGCCGGACGTGGCTGGGAAGGCGACCTCTACGACGTCTATGCCGTGGACGTGGCGATGTCGCGCGAGGGATACGCCTTCCGCAACGGCGAGGCAGTGTGGCTGGAAGACGTGCAAACCTCGACGCGCTTCCCCTGTCCGCGCGGCCTGCGCGAGCGCGGCATTCATTCCAGCCTCACCGCGCCGTTGAACGCGGAACACGGGACGCTCGGCACGCTCTGTGTGCATTTCCGCGAACAGCGCAAATTTGACGACCACGACGTGCGCCTGCTCTCGCTCATCGCCAATACTACCGCACAGGCGTTCGAACGCGCGCGGCAGCATTCATTTGCCCAAGAACGGCTGGGGCGCATCTCTGCCCTGCACGACATTGACGTGGCGATCTCGTCAAGTCTGAGCCTGCAGGAAAGACTCGGCGTCCTGCTGGAAAAGGTCACCGAACGGTTGCGCGTGGACGCGGCTGCCGTCGCGCTGATCCAGACTTCCGAAGTCTCGCAGACTTCGGAAGTCTCGCCCGCCCTGGTCTATGTCGTCCGGCGCGGCCTGGATGGGGAGTTCTTTCAGGATGGATTGCTGAGGGTGAAGGAAGGCATCGCCGGGCAGGTGGCGCAGACCGGCGCACCGATGGCCATCCCCGATGTGCGCGCTGAGCCGCGCTTCGTGCGGCGGGCCGTGGCCGAACGCCTGGGGATTGTTTCCTACATGGCCGTCCCGCTGCGAGTGCGGGGTGAGATCATCGGCGTGCTGGAACTGGCCACGCGCGAGCGGCGCGCCTTCCCGCAGGAAGAGATTGACTTTTTCGTGACCCTGGCCGGGCAGGCCGCCATCGCGCTGGAAAATGCGCGGCTGTTTGAAACGCTGGCCGCCGAGAAGCGGCGCCTCGAACTGCTCTACCGTCTCAGCCAGAGCCTCACCGCCAGTCTCGATCCGCGCGAGGTGGCCGCGCGGGCGCTTGCCCTGACGACCGCCGCGCTGGGGGCGTTCAAAGGCGAGATGTTTGTGCTTGACCCCGATGGCGACCGCTTGCATGTCGTTGCCATGTCTGGTTATGAGGCGGAGTCAGTCGAAGTCCTTGACCGAGAGCTTAACCTGCGCCTGGGGCAGGGGCTGACCGGGCACGCGGCGCTCACCCGCGCTCCGCAACTCGCGCCCGATGTGGCCCATAACGAACACTGGCTGTCGGTGCCTGGGGTGGACGACTGGGTGCGTTCGGCGGCGGCCATTCCCCTGTTGGCCGGGGACGAGTTGGTGGGAGTGCTCAACCTGTTGAGCGACCGCGAAGGATTCTTTCATGCCAGGGACCTTCCGCTGCTAACGGCGGTGACCGTGCCGATGGCGTTGGCGCTGCAGAAGGCCAGGTTGTTCGAGGCCGAGCGCGAACAGCGCGAACTGGCCGAAGCGCTGCGCGATGCGGCCACGGCCCTCAGCGCCACGCTCGATTTCGATACCGTGCTCGACTCCCTGCTCGGCCAGATCGCGCAGGTGGTACCTTACGACACGGCCAACGTGATGCTCTTCGATCCCCCCGCAGACGGGGGGGCAGGGGGGCGCATCCGCGTCGCCCGCCAGCGCGGTTACGAGCAGTTCGGCGAACAAGTCGTCCGAGACATCGCCGCCCTGTCGTTCGACATTGCGGCGACCGCCAATTTGCGACGGATGGTTGAGAGCCGGCAGCCGCTCGTCATCCCCGACACGGCGGCCTATCCTGGCTGGGTGAAGGTCGAAGCCTCGGCGCACGTGCGCTCCTGGGCCGGCGCGCCGATCGTCGTGGCAGGACAGGTGATCGCCTTTTTCTCGCTGGATAAGATCGAGCCGAACTTCTACCGGCCCGAGCACGGGGAGCGATTGGCCGCGTTTGCCGGGCAGGCCGCGCTGGCGCTGCAGAATGCGCGGTTGTTCGAGGAAACAGGCCGGCGCGTGCAGGAGTTGGCTCTGCTTTACGACGCCGGTTTGACTCTCAACCGCGTGATCGAACCGCGCGCGCAGTTGGAATTTCTGTTGAAGCTGGCGGCCACGGCCCTGCGCGCCGACGCCGCGGAGTTCTTCGTCTTCGATCCCGCGCGGGACGAACTGCGGTATGAATTTGGCGTTGGCCTCAGCGCCGAAGCGGCAGAGGGACTGCGCCGTCTGCGCTTCGCCGCCGCCGACGAGAACACCGTGCCAGGCTGGGTCGCCACAAATCGCCTGTTGCTCAACCTGCCGGATGCCCAGGCCGATCCGCGCTGGGTGGCGGTCACCGACGATCCGGCCTTTTATTCGGCGTTGTTCGTGCCTGTGGCTTACGAGAAACAGTTGCGCGGCATTCTGGGCGTGAAGAGCAAAAGCGGCGGCGCTTTCACGCCGCAAGACGAGCGCCTGCTCGCCCTCTTTGCCAATCAAGTGTCGGTGGCGATGAACAACGCGCGGTTGTTTGAAGAAACGCGCCGCCGGACGGAGGAACTTGAAGCGCTGTCTCAGGTCTCCGCGACGTTGCGGCAGGCGCAGACGCGCGAGGCCATGCTGCCGCTGTTGATCGAGAAAAGCATGGAAGCGCTGCAGGCCGATGCCGGAGCGCTGATTCTGCTCGAAGAGGGCGCGCTGGTTTTTGCCGCCGCGCGCGGCCCGGCCGAGTCCATGCGGGGATGGCGGCATCCCTTGGGCGATGATCCCCTGTGGCAGGTGGCGCGCACCGGCGAGCCGATCTTCATCCCCGACGTGAGTGAGCAAAGTGAATTCACCCGCTGGGAAGTGTGCCGCACGCTGATGGCGGGGATGACGGCCTGCGCCTGCGTCCCGCTGAAAACGGCCGAGGCTACCGTGGGGCTGCTGCACCTCGCCTGCCGGTCACGGCGGGAGGTGACCGAGGGGGAAATCCGTTTGCTCACCTCCATCGCCGAGATGGCCGGCAACGCCCTCCACCGCGCCACGCTGCACGAACAGACCGAGCGCGACGCCGTCGAACTGGCGCTGGCCTACGACACCACCCTTGAGGGCTGGGCGCGCGCGCTGGAATTGCGCGACCGGGAGACCGAGGGCCACACCCGGCGCGTCACCGAAATGGCCGAGCGGCTCGCCCGCGCCATGAGCATGAGCGAAGCGGAACTGATCCACCTGCGCCGCGGCGCGCTGCTGCACGACATGGGCAAGATGGGCGTGCCCGACAGCATCCTGCTCAAGCCCGACAAACTCACCGACGAAGAGTGGGCGATCATGCGCCGGCATCCACAGCACGCCCACGACATGCTCGCACCCATCGCCTACCTGCGCCCCGCCCTCGACATCCCGTACTGCCATCACGAAAAATGGGACGGCACGGGCTACCCGCGTGGACTGAAAGGCGAAGCGATTCCGCTGGCGGCGCGCATCTTCGCCATGGCCGACGTGTGGGACGCGCTGCGCTCCGACCGCCCGTACCGGAAAGCCTGGCCGGAAGCGAAGGTACGCGAGCACATCCGCGAACAGGCCGGGGTGCATTTCGACCCGCAGGTGGTCGAGGTGTTTCTGGAACTGGACACACCCCATGCGTAAAGCGCAAGGCTTTTCCCCGCGCCTCGATCGCCGCGCCGTTGCCGCCGTCTTTCTGATCTTGACGGTGCTCGCAACCGGCGACCTGCTGGAGATCATTCCCTACTTCGCGCCGCTGGTTGCCAGCCCGTGGTTCCCTTTTTACCACGAGGTGCACGACCTGCTGGCCTTGATGGTTGCCCTGTACGCCGCGCACAAACTGTCTCCGGCGGTGGGCTTGTGGGCCACCGCGTGGTTTCTAGCCGTGCATATTCCGTATGTGTCCCTGGTTTTCCTGCGGGAAGGGCCCGAGCTGCTTCGGCTGGCAGTGCTGGTCGGCGCTGCTCTGTTTGGCATCCGCATCATTGCCGTGCGCCATCGCCTTGAGGCGCAGCTCAGGGAATCGGCGGCAGACATTGAAGCCCAGCGAGTCGCCGAGCGCCGCCGCTCCGACCAACTGGACGCCCTGCGCGCCACCGTGGCCGACATCTCTGCCGAACTCGAACTGCCGCGCCTGTTTCAGGCGATCCTGACGCGCGCGGTGGCGCTGCTGGAGGCCACCGGCGGCGACCTGGGATTGTACGAAGCGGACAGCGATCAACTGCTGATCATCGCCAGCCACAACATGGGCCAGGATTACACCGGCACACGTATGAAATGGGGCGAAGGCGCCATGGGCCAGGCGGCCGAGACCTGTGAGCCAGTGATCGTCCGGGACTACCAGACGTGGGAAGGCCGTTCGCCGCAGTATGCCCAAGGCCCGTGGCATGCGGTCATGGCCACGCCGCTGCTGGCCAGCGGCCAACTGGTCGGCGCCATTGGCGTTGCGGACGCCAGGCCGGAACGGCAGTTCACCGACTCCGACCTGCGGCTGCTCAACCTGTTCGCACAGCCGGCCGCCTTCGCCATCGAGCGCGCCCGGTTGTTCGAGGCGGAGCGCCGGCAGGTGCAAGAGCTGACCATGCTGCACGACATCGCCGCCGTTGGAGTCGAGGCAACCAGCGTGGAGGCGCTGATCCAGCGCGCCGTCCAGATCGTCGGCGACACACTCCGCCCGGATTACTTCGGCGTTGGACTGGTGGACGAAGCGGCCGGCCATTTGCGCGTCTGCCGCTCGACGCGCAGCGTGCGTGAAGAACGCCTGACGATCCCGCTGGGTCGGGGCGTGGCCGGGCGGGTGATCGCCAGCGGCCAGCCCCTGCGGGCGCCGGACGTCAGCCGCGAGCCAGGCTACGCGGACGTGAATCCGGGCACGCGTTCCGAGCTGTGCGTACCGCTCAAGGCCGGCGGGCGCGTCATCGGCCTGCTCAACATCGAGAGCACCCGTCTGGACGCGTTCAGCCAGACCGACGAGCGCCTGATGGTGGCGTTCGCCGGGCAACTCGCAACCGCTGTCGAAAAAGTGCGCCTGTACGCCGAGAGCGAGAGGCGCGCCGGCCAGGTGCAGGCCCTGCACGAAGCCAGCCGCGCCCTGACCTCCGACCTGCGCCTGGACGTTGTGATGCAAACCCTGGCCGAGACCGCCCGGCGACTGACCGGCGCCCGATATGCCGCGCTGCTCGTGCTCGACGCGGACGGCCAACCGGCCGGGTTCCACACCGCCGGCCTCTCCGAGGAGGAGCGCCAGGGGATAGGCGCGCCGCCTCAGGGGCATGGCCTGTTGGCAGCCGTGCTGTGGGACACGGTTCCCATCCGTGTTGCCGACATCGCCCGCGATCCGCGCGCGACCGGCTTCCCGGCTCATCACCCGCCGATGAAGACCTTTATGGGTGCGCCGATCATCGCGCGGGGGCGGGTAATCGGCAGCCTGTACCTCACCGAGAAAGCCGACGCGCAGCAGTTCACTGCGGAAGATGAAAACCTGGTGGTGGGACTGGCGGCCGACGCCGCCATCGCCATCGAGAACGCCCACCTGTTCGAAGAAGTGCAGCGCCTGGCCATCACCGACGGCCTAACCGGGCTGTATAACCGTCGTCACTTCCTCGAGTTGGCCGGGCGCGAATTCGAGCGCTCCCGGCGTTACGACCGTCCGCTGTCTGCGATTCTGCTGGACATTGATCACTTCAAACGGGTCAACGACACTCACGGCCACGCCGTGGGCGACGAGGTGCTGCAGGCCTTGGCGGCGCGGTTTCGGGAAAACGTGCGCGACATAGACTTGCTGACGCGCTATGGCGGCGAGGAATTCGCGGTGCTGTTGCCGGAAAGCGACCTGGCCGCCGCGCGGCAGGCGGCCGAACGCCTGCGCCAGTCGGTGGCCGAAACTCCGATCGAGACCGCGGCCGGACCGCTGAGCGTCACCATCAGCCTGGGGGTGGCTTTAGTCGCGCCGGATTGCCAGGACCCGGCGACGCTGCTGCGCCTGGCCGACGAGGCGCTGTACAAGGCGAAGAACGCCGGGCGAAATCGAGTGTGCTGGGTGTGAGATGAAAATTCCTACCCCGCCATCAACGGCCTAAACTTGTACCCATACACCAACATCCCGCGCTCACCGTCTTGTCGTAGTTTGCGCGTGACCATTTCGACCGGTGTGCCGATGGACACTTTGCCGTTGTCCACGTCGGTGAGCTGGGCGGTGACGAGCGGGCCTTCTTCCAGTTTAATGAGGGCTACGGTATAGGGCGCTTGCTCTTCGTAGCCTTCGGGCGCATCGTAAACAGTAGTGAATGAATACACTTCACCCTTGCCCGAAAACTGATACAGCGTCTTCGCCTCTTCGGCGCACTCCGGGCAGACGTCGCGCGGCGGGAAAAGTCTTGCGCCGCAGTGGTCGCACACTTCCCCCACGAGTCCGTACCGTTGTTTTTGCAGCCGCCAATTGCGTGAAATTTCCATAAGTCCCTCCTGTTTCAGCGGTCAATATATCGCCGCGGTGCTATCACAAACTATCAAGCCTCACTCCCCTCCCCCCTCTCCTGTGCTTCACACAGGAGAGGGGGGAGGGGCCGGGGGTGGGGAGTGAGGTCAGATGTTTTCGAAAATATGTGTCACTGCCGTTGCGCCCGCACTGCCCAGACACTGCGCCATCCCCCACCGCGCATCGAGCGCTTGATTCGGTCCCGCCTCGCCGCGCAACTGCATGACTGCTTCCACAATTTGATAAAGCCCGCTCGCGCCGCCTGGGTTGCCGCGCGCTTTGAGTCCGCCGAAGGTTGAGATCGGCGTTTCGCCCTTCAAACTGATCTTGCCGTTCTGCGCCAACTTCCAACCCTGTCCGCGTTCGGCAAAGCCGCACGCTTCCAGTGACAGCGCGGCGTACACGGTGAAGGCGTCGTGCAATTCAAAAACATCTACGTCTTCCGGCGCAATACCCGCTTGGGCGAAGGCTTTGCCCGCCGAAAGAGCCGCGGCTTTGAAGAACAGCAAATCGGATCGGTCGTGCAAAGCCAGGGCGTCGGTGGCAACGGCCGAGGCGGCGATGCGGACGGATCGGGGCGAGTCCACCGCCGTTAATAAAACCGCCGCCGCGCCGTCGGCGTCGGGCGCGGTGTCGAACATATTCACCGGATCGGCCACCATCGAAGCCTTCGCAAAGGCTTCAGCCGTGATCGTGTTGCGAAACATTGCATTCGGATTCGTCTTTGCGTTGGTGTGTGCGTTCACGGAGAACCCGGCAAAGTCCGGCACTGTGACTCCAAACTCGTGCATGTAACGCCGCATGATCAGCGCCGCCTGGGCTGTGGGCGTCGCGCCTTGCGCCGCCTCCCAATCGCTGTCCGAGGCGGTGGCCGACGCGGCGCTCACGCCCGTGCCTACGGTGTCGGTCATTTTTTCCACGCCGAGCGCCAGGGCCGAATCGATCAATCCACTGGCGACGCCGAGGTACGCCTGTCGCAATGCCATGCCGCCGGATGCGCCCGCCGCCTCCACGCTCATGGCCTCGATGCCGCGCAATCCGCAAAAGTCGGCGATGAGCGCGCCGAGATGCTCTTGACGCGAAAGTTGCCCGGCCAGCATGTTGCCCACGAAAAGCGCATCGGGTCGTTTGAGGCCGCCGTCTTTCAACGCCGCTTCAATGGCCATTAACGCCAAATGGCGCAGTGACACATCCCAATGTTCGCCAACTTCAGTTTGGCCGAGGCCGATGATG
>CAYYCF010000027.1:13605-14927 GCA_964470235.1 uncultured Anaerolineales bacterium
GTTCTCCGCGCAATGTACGCTTTAGTGGTCGGGGCGAGTTTGGCTTTGCCCGCGATGCGGTCGGTGACGCGGATGTGAAAAGCGTCCGATCCCGCGCCGGAGCCGAATGACACCATCAAAATGTTGTCGCCCGGCTGCGCCTCGTCCAGCACGGCGGTGAGGCCGATCATGGCCGCTCCGGCATACGTATTGCCGATCACGCCGACGAGCAGTCCGGTTTTGATCTGCTCGTCGTTGAAGCCAAGCAGCTTGCCTGCGCGCTGCGGGAACTTGATATTCGGTTGGTGTGGCACGAAGTATTTGTAATCCTTCGGCGTCGTGCCCAGGCGCTCCATCAATTCCTGCCCGGCGCTGGTGACGTGCTTAAAGTACGCCGGTTCGCCGGTGAAGCGCTGCCCGTGCTCCGGATATTTTTCGTATTGCCGCCGCCAGAAGTCGGGCGTGTCGGTGACGAAAGAATACGAGCCTTCGATCACTGCCAGTGATTCGTCGGCGGCGCCGATGAGGTAGGCCGCGCCGCCTGCGCCGGCCGTGTATTCCAGCGCGTCGCCCGGTCGGCCTTGCGCGGTGTCCATGCCAATCGAGAGCGCGTACTGCGCCATGCCCGATCCCACAAAGCCCATGGCCGCTTGCATGGCTTCGGTTCCGGCTTTGCAGGCGAATTGCCAATCGGCGGCTTGCGTGTTGGGCACCGCGCCGATGGCTTCGGCCACGATGGTCGAGGTCGGTTTCACGGCGTACGGGTGCGATTCTGATCCGACCCACACGGCGCGGATGTTTTGCGGATCGATCCCGGCGCGCGCCAGCGCGTTGCGCGCCGCCTCCACGCTCATTGTTGCCACGTCCTCGTCGAGTCCGGGCACGGACTTTTCTTTGATAGGCAGGCCGCTCGTGCCTTCCGTCCACACGCGGGAGACTTCGCTGGCGGGCAAGCGGAAGCGCGGCACGTAGGCGCCGTAGCCCACGATGCCGACGGGACGGTCGGGGCGGAGGGGAGGGAGGGTGGGGGTGTGGGGGTGTGGGAGAGTCATACGCTTCGACGGATCCGAACACTGTCTGGCGCAATAACCGTGAAAGCGTTTTCAAGTTCGTTAGCGTGCTTATTTATTGCGGCTAAAGCAATTCTCGCTTTGGCTTCGGCAGATAGACCGGACAACCGAATCAAAACGATGCCGTGTGACATGCGCCGCAGGCGATAAACCATCTCGCCAAAATCCTTGTCAGCCGTCAACAACACTGCCGAGTTGCTGTTGGCGAGGTCGAGCACGATGTCGTCAGACGCGCCCGGATCGCTTTCGGCAATATAGATTACCGAATAGCCG
>CAYYCF010000028.1:0-9498 GCA_964470235.1 uncultured Anaerolineales bacterium
ATTCGCGAAGGCGGCTTGACCGTCGGCGCGGGGGTGATTACGGAGATCCTCGACTGACATGGCAAAGCAGAAAATCCGCATCAGACTCAAGGCGTACGACCACCGGGTGCTTGATCAATCCGCAAAACGGATTGTCGAGACGGCCGAGCGCACGGGCGCGCGAGTAATTGGCCCGGTGCCACTTCCGACGCGCATCGAAAAATTTACGGTGATCCGCGGCGCGTTCATTGACAAGAACTCGCAAGAGCATTTCGAGATTCGCACGCACAAGCGGTTGATTGACGTGCTGGACCCGGACTCGACGACGATTGATACCCTGATGCGGCTGAATCTGCCGGCAGGCGTGGATATTGAGGTGACGATTTAGCGGAGACGGTTACCATGATCAAAGGGCTGATCGGAAAGAAAGTTGGCATGACTCAGGTCTTCGGCGAGGACGGCGCGGCGACGCCTGTTACCCTCATCGAGGCCGGGCCGTGCTTTGTGACGCAGGTCAAAAACGCGGACAGTGACGGCTACAGCGCGGTGCAATTGGGTTTCGACGAAATGAAGCCTTCGCGCATGACTGCCGGTGAAAAGGGTCACCTCAAACGAACCAATGCGCCGACACTCAAGCACTTACGCGAATTCCGCGTCAAGGGTGAACACGGCATGACGGAAGGCGAAAAAGTGAATGTCGCCGACGTGTTCAAAATCGGCGAGCACGTTGATATTATCGGTGTGACGAAGGGCAAGGGGTTTGCCGGCGGGATGAAGCGCCACAACTTTCGCGGCGGGGGCCGGACTCACGGCCAGTCGGACCGCGGACGCTCGCCCGGATCGAACTCGTCCGGCACGACGCCAGGTCGTGTGTACAAAGGCTCGCGCCGGCCAGGTCACATGGGCGCGGTGCGAAACACGGAGCAAAATCTGGTGGTGGTGTTGGTGGATGCCGAGCGCAATTTACTGGCAGTGAATGGCAGTGTGCCTGGGACTAGAGGGTCGGTGGTGATGGTGCAGGAGGCGCGGAAGCAATAGCTATGAAAATAGATGTGAAGGATTTGAAGGGCCAAAAGGTCGGCAGTGTGGAATTGCCCGCCGACATTTTTGAAGCCCCCATTAACAAAGACCTGATGCACCAGGCGCTCGTCCGGCAGATGGCGAATGCGCGCTTGGGCACGCACGATACCCGCGGCCGCGGCGAAGTGCGGGGCGGCGGCAAGAAGCCGTTCAAGCAAAAAGGCACCGGCCACGCCCGTCAAGGCTCCACCCGCGCGCCGCACTGGAAGGGCGGCGGCAAAGCGCATACACCGCATCCGCACGGTTACACGCTGGAGATGCCGCGACAAATGCGGCGCGGCGCACTGCGGTCGGCGCTCTCGGCCAAAGCGAGTGAAGGGCAGATTGTAGTGCTGGACATGCTGACGTTTGACGCGCCCAAGACCAGCATGATGGCCGACGCGCTCACCGCCGTCGGCGTGGGAAAATCGGCGCTGGTGGTTCTGCCGGAGAGAAATGACACCGTCGAAAAATCGGCGCGCAACTTGGCGGCGGCCAAGACATTGAACGCGAAATATTTGAACGTGCGCGATTTGCTCGGGTACGAAACGCTGGTGATGCCGGTGGCCGCGCTGGACGTGATCAAATCCTACCTGGGCCAGGAGAGCGCATCATGATCAGCGTTTACGAAGTTCTGCGCCGGCCCTTGATTACCGAGAAGGCAAGCCAGCAAAGCTCCACCTTGCGGCAGTATGCGTTTGAAGTGAGCCGCCGGGCGACGAAGAAACAAATCAAAGAAGCGGTTGAAACGCTGTTTGACGTGGATGTGCTTAAAGTGAATACGCTGGTCGTCCCGGCCAAGCGCGCCCGCCGATTGCGCAACATGGTGGTGCGCGCCTCCGAATACAAAAAGGCGTTGGTCACGTTGGCGCAGGGACAGACCATTGACGTATTTGAAGGGGTCAAATAACCGTGGCCGTAAAAAAATTCAAGCCCACTTCACCAGGCCGCCGCGGCATGACCGGCGCGACGTTTGAAGAAGTAACGACCAGCAAGCCGGTCCGCGCCCTGAAGGTGTCACTGCGGAAATCGGGCGGGCGCGACACCCATGGCCGCATCTCGGTGCGGCATCGCGGCGGCGGCAGCCGCCGTCAATGGCGCGTGATTGATTTCAAGCGTGACAAGCGCGACATTCCGGCCAAGGTGGCGTCCATCGAATACGATCCGAATCGCTCGGCGCGCATTGCGTTGTTGAACTATGCCGACGGTGAACGGCGCTACATCATCGCGCCGCTTGATTTGCGCGTCGGCGACACGCTGCTCACTAGCGCCACCGCCGAAATTCGTCCTGGCAACACGATGCCGATTTCGAACATTCCGGTCGGCACGCAGATTCACAATATCGAAATGCAAGCCGGCAAGGGCGGGCAGATCGCCCGCGCCGCCGGAACCGCCGCCCAATTGCTGGCCAAAGAGGGCGAGTACGCGCAAGTGCGCTTGCCATCGGGCGAAGTCCGGTTGATACCGCAAGTGTGTCTGGCCACCATTGGCGAAGTCGGGAATCTGGATCATTCCAATATCAAACTGGGCAAGGCCGGGCGCAAGCGCCATTTGGGCATTCGCCCGACGGTGCGCGGCACGGCGATGTCCCCGCGCGATCATCCGCACGGCGGCGGCGAAGGCCGCCAGCCCGCCGGTATGCCGGGGCCGAAATCGCCGTGGGGCAAGCCCACTCGCGGCAAGAAGACGCGCCACAACGCGCGCACGAATCAGTTCATTGTCAAGCGTCGCGTGAAGAAGCAAAAGTAATCAGGAGTTCCAATGTCGCGATCTCTGAAAAAAGGGCCGTTCGTTGACCCGAAACTGCTCAAGAAAATTGAAGCCATGAACACCAAAGGCGACAAGAAGGTTGTCCGCACTTGGTCGCGCCCCAGTGTGATCTTTCCGCAAATGGTGGGGCATACGATTGCCGTCCACGACGGCCGCCGCCACGTTCCCATCTACATTACCGAGAACATGGTCGGCCACCGTTTGGGCGAGTTCGCGCCCACGCGCACGTTCCGCGGCCACGTGACTAGAGAAAAGACAACCGAAGTGGCCGCGACGCCGCCGGCGGAGGGCTAAGCGATGGAAGGACATTTGGTTCGGGCAACCGCTATTCGAGTGGCAGGCTCTCCGCAAAAAGCGCGGCTGGTCGCCGATCTGGTGCGCGGCAAGATGGCTAACGACGCGTTAGTGACGCTCAAGTTCATGCCCAACGCGGCGGCGAAAGACATTTCCAAAGTGATCAAGTCGGCGATGTCCAACGCGGAAGAAAACTTCGGCATGAATGCCGATGATCTCATCGTCAAAACTATCACGGTGGACGAAGCGCCCATGCTCAAGCGGCGGCGTTTCGCCTCTCGCGGGCGGGCGAATATGATACGCAAGCGCAGTTCGCACGTCGCCGTAGTGCTCGTCGAACGAGAAGGGACGGCTTAATGGGTCGCAAAGTAAATTCAATCGGTTTCCGGCTCAAGATCAACAAAGACTGGGAAGGCCGCTGGTACGCCGAAGGCGCCAAATACGCCAAGCAACTGCACGAGGACTTCACGATCCGCAAGATGATCGCGAGCGGCAACGACAAGGCGTCAATCTCGAAGGTTGAGATCGAGCGTTTTCCCAATCTAGTGCACGTGACAATTCACACAGCCAAGCCTGGCATTGTCATCGGGCGCAAGGGGGCGCAAGTCAAAGTGCTCCGCACTGATCTCGAAAAACTGTGCGGCACCAAAGTGAAGGTGGACGTCAACGAGATCACCGCGCCCGATCTGGACGCGAAACTGGTGGCCGATAATATCGCCAATCAACTGGAACGGCGCATCAGCCACAGCCGCGCTATGAAGCGCGCCATCGGGCAAGCGCTGCGCGGCGGGGCGAAGGGAATCAAGATCATGTGCGCCGGGCGGTTATCCGGCGGTGAAATGGCCCGCCGTGAGTGGCAGCGCGAAGGCCGCGTGCCGCTGCAAACGCTCCGCGCCGACATTGACTTCGCACGCGCCGAGGCGCTCACCACTTTTGGCCGCATCGGCGTCAAAGTGTGGATTTACAAGGGCGAAGTGTTGAGAGAAGAAGAGAAGCCGGAAGTGACGGACGTGTATGTTAGTGAGTAGACAGGTAGGAAGTAGACAGGTAGACAAGTAGACAGGTATGTACCTGTATACCTGTATACCTGTATGCCTGTTTACCTGTGTACTTATAACCGTTGAGATAAAACCATGTTGATGCCAAAACGAGTCAAATACCGCAAGCAAATGCGGGGGCGGATGACCGGCACGGAAACGCGCGGGGCGGAAATCCATTTCGGCGAGTTTGCGCTTCAGGCCGTCGAGCCTGGCTGGATGACGCAACGCCAAATCGAAGCCGCGCGCCGCGCGTTGGTGCGCTTTATGAAGCGCCGCGGCAAGGTGTGGATTCGCATCTTCCCGGACAAGCCGATTACCAAGAAGGCCGCCGAAACGCGCATGGGCAAAGGCAAAGGCGCGGTGGACCATTGGGTTGCGGTCGTGCGCCCTGGACGCATCATTTTTGAAGTGGCCGGTTTGCCGGAAGACGTGGCGCGCGAAGCTATGCGGCTGGCGTCGCACAAACTGGCGCTGAAGACTAAAGTGATCATCCGGCGCGATTTGGCTCAACACGTTGCGGGAGAGCCAGCATTATGAAAATCGCCGAAGTTCGCGCTTTACAATCGGGCGAGATCGAAAGTAAACTTGACGACGCCCGCGAAGAGTTGTTCAAACTGCGCTTTCAGCTTGCTACCGGCCAGTTGTCGGATACGTCGCGCATGGGCTCCGTGCGGCGCGATATTGCCCGCTACCAAACGGTCTTGCGTGAGCGCGCTATTGCCGCCACATTGTCGGCGCCGACGGAGAAGTAACCATGAATAACCGAGTCCGCCTGGTCGGCAAAGTGACCAGCAACAAAATGACAAAGACGGTGGTGGTGGAAGTGTCCAGCGCCAAACGTCATCCGCTGTACGGCAAGGTTGTCCGCAGTTCGGCGCGTTACAAAGCGCACGACGAAACGAACGCTTGCAAACCTGGCGATCTGGTCGAGATCGTGGAATCGCAGCCCCTGAGCAAAGACAAGCGGTGGGTGGTGGAACGGATCATCACCCGCAACGCCGCCGCCGAGCCGGTCGAGGCCTAAGGGAGGTCGCAATGGTTCAACAAGAATCCCGCCTGATGGTGGCCGACAATACCGGCGCGCGTGAACTGCTCGTCATCCGCGTGCTGGGCGGCTCCACTCGCCGGTATGGGCATGTGGGCGACGTGGTGGTGGCTACCGTGAAAGAAGCCGCGCCGCAAGGTTCGGTAAAGAAGAGTGAAGTGGTGAAAGCCGTGATCGTGCGCGTGACGAAGGAATACCGCCGCGAGGACGGATCGTACATACGCTTCGACGACAATGCCGCGGTGATCATTGACGCTGACGGCGAAAACCCCAGAGGCACCCGCATCTTCGGGCCGGTGGCCCGCGAATTGCGCGAGCGCGGATACATGAAGATTGTTTCCCTGGCGCCGGAGGTGCTGTAAATGAAAGTCAAAATCAGAAGAGGCGATATGGTGGAAGTGATCGCCGGCAACGACATGGGCAAGCGGGGCGAAGTGCTGCGCGTGATCCAGCGCAAAGACGGCGGCCACCGCGTGGTGGTGCAGGGCATCGCCATCCGCAAGAAGCACCAGAAGAAACAACGCACGGGCGGGCGGCAGAATCTGGCTCCGGGCATTATTTCATTTGAAGGTTCGATTGACATTTCGAACGTGTTGTTGATTGATCCGCAGAAAGATCAGCCAACGCGAGTTGGCCTCAAGCGCGACCCGCAGACGGGCAAGGCCGCGCGGGTGGCGCGGAAGAGCGGAGAGTTGATTGATCGCTGATAGCGGATAGCTGGTGGCAGATGGCAGGTCGTCGGCCATCAGCCATCGGCCATCGGCCATTAGCGATAAGCTAGCTATGCCAAATCTTAGAGAACGCTACACAAAAGAAATTCTTCCGGCGTTGGTGAAGGAGTTTTCCTTCCGCAACGTGATGGAAGCGCCGCGCGTCAAGAAGGTGGTTGTCAACATCGGCATGGGCGAAGCGCTGGACAATGCCAAGGCGTTGGATGCGGCGGCGCACGACTTGACGATCATCACCGGCCAGAAGGTGCTGGTGACGAAGGCCAAGAAGGACATCTCCAATTTCAAATTGCGCGCGGGCAAACCGGTGGGCGTGGTGGTGACTCTGCGCGGCGAACGGATGTGGAGTTTCCTGGATCGGCTGATGAACGTGGCCTTGCCGCGCGTGCGCGACTTCCGCGGCGTGTCCAGCAAGGGGTTCGACGGGCGCGGCAATTACACGCTGGGCTTGCGCGAGCAGTTGGTGTTTCCGGAAATTGAGTACGACAAAATTGACAAACTGCGCGGTATGGAAGTCACGGTCGTCACGTCGGCTCGCAATGACGAGCATGGCCGACGGCTTTTGGCGCTGTTGGGCATGCCCTTCCAACAGCAGGGAATGAGCTAACGCATGGCGAAGAAATCTATTATCAATCGTGAAATGCACCGGAAGCACAAAGTCCAAATCCGGAATCGTTGCCGCAGGTGTGGCCGCCCGCGCGGTTACATCCGGCACTTCGGGTTGTGCCGGATTTGCTTCCGTGAATTGGCGCTTGCGGGTCAGCTTCCGGGCGTCGTCAAGTCGTCCTGGTAGGAGCGTGTCATGAGTGTGAATGTTACTGATCCCATTGCAGATATGTTGACGCGCATGCGCAACGCCATTATGGCCGGGCACGTCACGACTTCGATTCCGTATTCCAGGTTGAAGCTTTCGATTGCCCAGATTCTCAAAGAAGAGGGCTTCATTGAGGATTTCGACTTGGCCGGAGGGGAATCAGTCGTAGACAAAGTGATCCGGGTCAAGTTGAAGTACGTGGGCGCGCGCCGCGAGCGGCATCCGGTGATGACCGGCATGGAACGGGTAAGCAGTCCTGGGCGCCGAGTGTACGTAGGCAAGGGCGACATTCCCTGGGTGCTCTCGGGGATGGGTGTCGCGATTGTATCTACGCCCAAAGGTGTGATGACCGGCCAGCGCGCGCGCTCCATGGGTGTTGGCGGCGAAGTGTTGTGCCATATTTGGTAACGGCAGGAGGAGTTAAGTGTCTCGAATTGGTCGCAAGCCGGTTCCACTGCCGAAAGGCGTGACGGTTGAAATTTCCGGCAGTGAAGTGAAAGTGAAAGGCCCGAAGGGCGAACTCAGCCGCGCATTCCGGTCAGAAGTGTCGATTACGAAAGACGGCGACACGCTGGTAGTGGAACGAAGCGGGGATGAGCGCAGTGTGCGCGCTTTGCACGGGTTGAGCCGCGCCCTGTTGAATAACATGGTCGTCGGCGTGAGCAACGGCTTCAGCAAAATATTGCAGATCGAAGGCGTGGGGTATCGCGCCGAGATGAAGGGCAAGGATTTGGTGATGGCGCTGGGCTATTCGCATCCGGTGGTGGTGCCGCCTCCGGCCGGCATCTCATTTGCGGTGGACGAGAAAACGCGCTTGATCACTATTTTCGGGCCGGACAAAGAGCAAGTGGGGCAGGTGGCCGCCGACGTTCGCAAGTGGCGCAAACCCGAACCGTACAAAGGCAAAGGTCTCCGGTATCAGGGCGAGCACGTGCGCCACAAGGCCGGAAAAGCCGGAAAGGCGGCATAATACTATGACTAACAGTCGTGAAACAATGCGCCGCCGCCGTCGGGCGCGCGTGCGTGGCCGGGTGGCGGGCACGGCGGCTCGCCCTCGATTGAACGTGTACCGCAGTTTGTCGAACATTTTCGCGCAAGTCATTGACGATGCCAGCGGCCGCACCTTGGCGCAGGCCTCAACCATTGACGCCGAGTTGAAAGCCAAACTCGAAGGCAAGAAGAAATTGGAGCAGGCGCAAGTGGTGGGCGCGGCAGTGGCCGAGCGGGCCTTGGCCAAAGGTCTTAAGGCCGTCGTGTTTGATCGCGCCGGATACCGGTATCATGGCCGGGTCAAAGCCTTGGCCGATGCCGCCCGCGGCGCGGGTTTGGAATTTTGATGTAGGGGCAACCCTCGCGGTTGCCCGGCGGGGCAGGGGCCAGCCCTGCCCTTACAGGAGTCTTGCATGAAGCAGAAACAACAACGAGGCAATGACCGGGATCGGGCGAGTCAGGATCCGGATCACGAGGAACTCGACGAGCGCGTGGTGGATATTTCCCGCGTGGCGAAAGTGATTAGAGGCGGGCGCCGCTTTGCATTCCGCACGGTGGTGGTCGTCGGCGATAACAAAGGCCGCGTGGGCGTGGGCGTGGGCAAGAGCCGCGCCGTGCCGGATGCGATTCGCAAAGGCACCGAGCGCGCCCGCAAAAATATGACGTCCGTGCATTTGAGCGGGACGACGATCCCGCACGAAATGGCGGCCGAGCACGGCGGCGCGGAAGTGTTTCTCAAACCGGCCTCGCCCGGCACAGGCGTGATCGCCGCCGGCGGCGTGCGCGCGGTAGTGGAAGCGGCCGGGGTGAGGGACATCCTCACCAAGTCGCTCGGCAGTCCTAACGTGCTCAACGTCGTTCAAGCCACGTTGAAGGGCCTGCGCGATATGAAGGATTATCAACAAGAGGCCGCCAACCGCGGCAAGTCCGCCGACGATCTTCGGCCTTTCTGGATGCGAAAGTCAAATGGCTAAAGCAACGTACACTCCGGCAAAAGATTCTGCAGCCGTCAAGAAAGTGAAAGTGACGCTTGTCCGCAGTCCCCTCGGCTATTCCATCCGGCACAAGGCGACGGTGCGGGCATTGGGTCTGCGTAAGTTGCATCAAATGGTCGAGCTGCCTGACACCTCAACGCTTCGCGGCATGCTGGCCAAAGTGGCGTATCTGGTGAGAGTAGAGGAAGCGTAGTCAATGAAACTACACGATCTTCAACCCAATGCGGGTTCACGGAAAGACAGAAAGCGCGTCGGGCGCGGTATTTCGGCCGGGCAAGGCAAGACGGCCGGGCGCGGCACTAAAGGCCAAATGGCGCGGCAAGGCGGCGGCCCGTCGCAATACTTTCAAGGCGGCAACTTGCCGTTCTTCCGCAAACTGCCGTTCAAGCGCGGCTTCACCAATCTGCGCCGGATCGAGTACGTCGAAGTTAACCTCGACAAACTTGAAAATCATTTTGTGAAGAACGGGGTAGTGACGCCCGAAACATTGGTAAGCGCCGGGGTGATGAAGGATTTGAGCGAGCCGGTGGTGGTGCTGGGCGGCGGCGCGGTGACCAAGCCGTTGACGGTGAAAGCGCATCGCGTCTCGGCGGCGGCCAAAGCGGCTATCGAAAAAGCGGGCGGCACGGTGGAAATCCTGCCATTGAGCGAGCCTCAGGAGGCGGGCGAGTAATCGCCCACAATCTATGAAACGGTCTGGCTGGCGTTCATTGCGCTATCTCTGGTCTGCCGGAGACATCCGCAACAGAATACTCATGACAATCGGCCTGCTCGTCATCTACCG
>CAYYCF010000028.1:9598-14639 GCA_964470235.1 uncultured Anaerolineales bacterium
ATCGGGCAGATTCGCATTTTCAATGCCTCCATTCCCGGCGTGCAAGTTCTGCCGAATTTCGGTTTCAGCGGCGCGAATCTATTGCCGACGATTACGACGATTATCAGCATGGCTGCCGGAACGATGTTTGCCATCTGGCTCGGCGAATTGATCTCCGAATACGGCATTCGCGGGCAGGGCTTGTCGCTGATCATTTTTGCCGGCATTGTCAGCCGCTTGCCCTCCAATATTGGCACGATGTGGGTGGACGAGGAACGGCGGGTGCTGCTAATCGCCACCTTCCTGCTCTTGATGGCGGTCACGGTTTTTGCGATTGTGATCGTGACCCAGGGCCGCCGGAAAATACCCGTGTTTTATCCTGGCAAGCGGATCGGCGCCCGGCAGACGATGCCGGTGAAAGACACCCTGCCTCTGTTGGTGAACATGGCCGGTATGATTCCTATCATTTTTGCCCAGTCCATCCTCACCTTCCCGGCGATCATTGCCCAGTTCTTTACGGCTTCGCAGTTGGAGTGGGTGCGCAGCTTTTCAGCGGGGATGATTGATTTGTTCAGCAACAGCCGTAATGCCGGTTATTTGATCATTTACTTTTCTATGGTCGTACTGTTCTCGTTCTTTTACACCGACGTGATTTTCAAACAGCAGAACTGGGGCGAGAATTTGAGGAAGGCGGGCGCAAAAGTGCCGGGGGCGGCTCCGGGCGCGCCGACTCAACGGTATCTCGATAGAGTCCTGCAGCGCATCACCCTGCCGGGGGCGCTATTTTTGGGAATCGTGGCCGTCCTGCCGTTTGTGGCCGGTAACATCTTGCAAGCCAACGCCTTCACGACCTTAGGCTCCGGCTTGTTGATTGTGGTCGGCGTGGTGCGCGACATGTTGTGGAATTTGAAAGGCGAGCTGGATATGCACCGCTATGAAGATGCTGATCTGGCATGGCTGTTGAAGAAATAGCGGTTCGCCATGCCACTGTATCTTGTCCTCATCGGACCGCCGGGGGCGGGCAAAGGCACACAGGCCGCTATCCTGAGCAAGGAAAAAGGGCTGGCGCACGTTTCGTCGGGCGATCTGTTCCGAGACAACATCAAGCGGCAAACGCCGCTGGGCAAACAGATCAAGGAGATCATGGACAGCGGCGCGCTCGTGCCGGATGATCTAACCATTGCCATGGTGCGCGAGCGTTTGGCGCGGGCCGATTGCGCGGCGGGGGCCGTGCTCGACGGCTTCCCGCGCACTCCGGCGCAAGCCGAAGCGCTGAATAAAATGCTCGGCGAGTTCAACGGCCAAGTGAATCTCGTGCCGTACATTCAAGTGAGCGAGCCGGTGTTAATCGAACGGCTCACCGGCCGCTGGACGTGCCGGGGCGCGGGACAGCACGTATACCATCTCAAACATAACCCGCCCAAAGCGTCCGGTGTGTGCGATGCAGACGGCGCCGAGCTTTATCAACGCGAGGACGACAAGGACGAGACCGTGAAGCGCCGCATCGCCGAGTATCTCAAAAACACCGCGCCGCTTCTCGAATACTATCTCGGGCAAAAACTGCTGGCCGAGATTAACGGCGAACAGCCGATCCGGCAAGTGACAGCGCAGTTGATGAGCGCAGTGGCGAAGTTGGGTTGATATTGGAGAACGGCGATTGCGCCGTTCGCCAGCTAACGGGCATGGCCATCGTCATAAAATCCAGCGGTGAACTCGCCTTGATGCGCGAGGCGGGGCGCGTGGTGGCGAAGCTTCTGCTCGAAATGAAAGAGCATATCCGCCCTGGCGCAACCACCGGCGAGCTAGACAAGTTGGCGGCGCGCGTGTTGGAAAAGCACGACGCGACCTCGCCCTTTTACAAATACCCGAATCATATTCGCGCGCACCGCCCGTTCCCGGGAATGATCTGCGCCTCGATCAACGAAGAACTGGTGCATGGCATCCCAGGCAAGCGCGTGTTGAAAGAGGGCGACCTCGTCAAGATTGACTGCGGCGCGGCGTACAAGGGGTGGATCGCCGACAGCGCCTGGACGTTTCCGGTGGGGAACGTCGGCCAGGATGCGCGCCGGCTCTTGGAAGTGACCGAGGGGGCGCTGTACGCCACTATTGCGGCGGCGAAGGCCGGCAACCGCACCGGCGACATGGCGGCGGCGTTGCAAGGATACGTCGAAGCGCGCGATTTCAATGTGGTGCGCGAGTACACCAGCCACGGCGTGGGGCGGCATTTGCATGAAGACCCGCAAGTGCCAAACTATGGGCCGGCGGGCAAAGGCCCCAAGCTCCGCCCTGGCATGACGATTGCGGTAGAGCCGATGGTGCTTTCCGGCAGTTACGAAACGCGCGAGCTTTCCGATCAATGGACGGTGGTGGCCCGAGACGGAAATTTGACGGCGCACTTTGAACATACGATAGCGATTACCGACGGCGAGCCGGAAATTCTGACAAGACTGTAAAGCTGAATGGTATAATCAGAACTTCGGAACGTGGTCATTGTCAGGAGAAACAAAAATGAAAGTCAAGCCATCCATTCGCAAGCGCTGCCCCAAGTGCAAGATCATCCGGCGCGAGGGCAAAGTGCTTGTCATTTGCGAGAACCCGAAGCACAAGCAACGACAGGGCTGAAATTTCTTGAGGTCCTTGTGTTCCCTGAGTTCCTTCACAGCAGGGAACTGAGGGAACTGGCGGAACTCCGAGGAGTAATTTTATGCGTATTGAAGGTGTTGACCTCCCCCGCGATAAACGGGTGGAAATTTCGCTGAGATATCTTTACGGCATCGGGCCGAAAACGGCGCGCGAGATTCTGGCCGTGACCAAAGTCAGCCCCGACATCCGTGTCAAGGATTTGACCGAAGCCGAATCGTCGGCTCTGCGCGATTACGTTGGCGCGCATTTCACGGTCGAGGGCGATCTACGCCGCGAAGTGCAGTTGAACATCAAGCGGTTGATCGAAATCGGCAGTTATCGGGGCTTGCGCCACCGCCGCAACCTGCCGGTGCGCGGCCAGCGCACCCGCACCAACTCGCGCACCCGCAAGGGCACCAAAAAGACGGTGGCCGGGCGCGGTCGTCGGCGCGGCGCAAAGAAGAAGTAATCAGGGAGAATCATCATGGCACGAACAGTCAAAGGCGCGCGCCGCGTGAGCGCGAAGAAAACCAAGAAGAACGTCTCCTATGGACAGGCGCACGTTCACGCCACCTTCAACAATACTATTGTGACGATCACCGACCAGCAAGGCAATACCCTGTCATGGGGCAGCGCCGGTACCGCCGGGTTCAAAGGAAGCCGCAAGAGCACACCCTACGCCGCCCGTGTGGCCGCGCAGCAAGCCGTCAAGGCCGCGATGGACATGGGCATGCAGGAGCTTGACGTCTTCCTCAAAGGGCCAGGCCCTGGCCGTGAGGCCGCCATCCGCGCCATTCAGAGCGTGGGCATTAAAGTGCGCTCGATTGCCGATATTACTCCGGTGCCGCACAACGGTTGCCGACCGCCCAAGCGCCGCCGCGTGTAGTTTTTTGAAAGGAAAGTATGTCTAAATATATTGGTCCCGTTTGCAGACTATGCCGCCGCGAAGGCGAAAAACTTTATTTGAAGGGCGCGCGCTGTCTCTCGCCCAAGTGCGCCATTGAACGCCGCGCTTACCCGCCCGGCCAGCATGGCAAAGAAGGCTCGCTCAAGCGCAACCGCACTTCCGACTTTGCCAATCAATTGCGCGAAAAGCAGAAGGCGCGCCGCATTTATGGCGTGCTCGAAGCGCAGTTCCGCCGCTATTACGAGCAGGCCGTGCGCAGCAAAGGCCTGACCGGCCAGGTGATTTTGCAGTTGC
Source organism: uncultured Anaerolineales bacterium (assembly GCA_964470235.1). Classification (GTDB taxonomy): domain Bacteria; phylum Chloroflexota; class Anaerolineae; order Anaerolineales; family VGOW01; genus VGOW01. Next base: position 13,401 of record CAYYCF010000028.1, read on the forward strand.
TGGAAACGCGGCTGGATAACGTCGTCTACCGACTCGGCTTTGCCGAAAATCGCGCCCAAGCGCGCAACTTGGTGACGCACGGCCACTTCAACGTGAACGGCCGCCGCACCGATGTGCCGTCCATGGTGCTTAAACCTGGCGACGTGGTGGAAGTGCGCGAGGCCTCGCGCACCCGCACCTACTTCAAGAGTCTGGCCGAGGTCAGCGAATCGCGCACCTCTCCCACCTGGCTCACCCGGGATACGGCGCAATTGACCGGCAAGATTCTGCAGGCGCCAAGCCGCCAGGAAATTGACGCCAGACTCAATGAACAGTTGATCGTCGAGTTTTACTCGCGGTAAAAGTTGAATTGACGGGCAAGTTTCATGCTTGCCTTTTGCTGCTTCGCTCGCAAGCGGGACGCTAAATGGTTTGTGAGCGAGGAGGGCTGAGAGTTGACCACTAATAACACCATGGTTGTACCGAAGATCGAACGCGACGCCATGTCGCGGAACTACGGGCGCTTCCTGATCGGCCCGCTGGAACCTGGATACGGCGTCACGTTGGGCAACGCCTTGCGGCGCGTCATGTTGTCGTCGCTTAACGGCGCCGCCGTCACTTCCGTCCGCATCAGCGATGTGTTGCACGAGTTCTCCGACATCCCCGGCGTGAAGGAAGACACGATGCAAGTGCTTCTGCAGGTGAAGCAGTTGCGCTTGATGCTGCACGAAGGGGAGACGGCCCGCCTGCGCCTCGATGTCCGGGGCGAGGGCACGGTAACCGCCGCCGATATCGTCTGCCCGTCCGAAGTGGAGATCGTCAATCCCGATCTATATCTCTTCACGGTAGACAACGACAAGGCGAAACTTGAGATTGAAATGACGGTCGGGCGCGGGCGGGGATATTCGCCCGCCGAAGAGCGCGGCCGCTTGCCCATCGGCGAGATGCCGGTGGACGCCATCTACAGCCCGATCAAGCGCATCAACTTTGACGTACAACGGGCGCGCGTGGGCCAGACCACGAACTACGACAAAATCGTGCTGGAAATCTGGACGGACGGCACCACGAAACCCGAAGTGGCGCTAAGCGAAAGCGCAAAGATTCTCATTAATCATTTGCGCCATATCGCCGGGATCAGCGAAGAATCACTCGCGCCGATTGCGCCCGAAGTCGTCGCTCCGGCAATTCCGAGCGAGATTTACGAAACGCCCATCGAGCAACTCGACCTCTCGGTGCGCGTGTTCAACTCGCTCAAGCGCA